>NZ_JANEWI010000022.1:0-83945 GCF_028069775.1 Citrobacter sp. Igbk 17
GCTGATATTATTAAAATAAAATTTATCGTATGACTGCTGGCCTGATGCCTCTCACTTACTATATTAAGTAAGAAAGATAAACAGAGTAGTTCAGTTTTAAACAATGCCAGCTTAATTCCCCTACCAAAATTAAGGGGGTCACAAAGTATTCACTCACAATGACTTAGCTAGTCTGTAAGCCATGCTACCTATGAATATCGGGTGTTTCGCCTCACCTTATCTTAAATAACTAAACGTAGCAATTTCCCTTAAAAAATATTCCTTCTGGTTTTCATAGACGTGAAAGCAACCTGACGCCACAACAGATAGTTGCGCATAATTGGCCTGTAGCCCCGACAAAAGCAGGGATTTTATGTATAATTGCGGCCTTTTTCGGCAATCTGCCAACTTTTGGGCGCTTTTGCCCCTGCTGACTTTTGAGGAAATCCACATGTCATTACCACACTGCCCACAATGCAACTCCGAATACACTTACGAAGATAACGGCATGTTCATCTGCCCGGAATGCGCTCACGAATGGAACGACGCTGAACCCGCTCAGGACAGCGACGAACTGATCGTTAAAGATGCTAACGGCAACCTGCTCGCCGATGGCGACAGCGTTACTGTAGTAAAAGATCTGAAGGTAAAAGGTAGCTCTTCCATGCTGAAGATCGGTACCAAAGTGAAGAATATCCGCCTGGTTGAAGGCGACCACAACATCGATTGCAAAATTGATGGCTTTGGCCCAATGAAGCTGAAATCTGAGTTTGTGAAAAAGAACTGATTTAACTTGCCTGATGGCGCTACGCTTATCAGGCCTGCTCCAGCTTATTTGTCAGGCGGGAAACCCATACTTCCCGCCTGGTTTGTTTTTGCACACGACATCTACACTTAACTGGCTTCTTTTACCTGAGGTAAAAATTATGCCGTTAAGTCCCTATATCTCCTTTGCAGGCAACTGCGCTGACGCTATCGCCTACTATCAAAAAACGTTAGGCGCTGAGCTACTCTACAAAATCAACTTCGGTGAAATGCCCAAATCCGCGCAGGACAGCGAAGAAGGTTGCCCTTCCGGACTGAAATTCCCCGATACCGCCATTGCTCATGCCAACCTGCGCATTGCAGGCAGCGACATCATGATGAGCGATAGCGTCGCTACTGGAAAAGCCCACTACTCCGGCTTCACGCTGGTTCTTGACACGCAAAATGTCGATGAAGGGAAGCGCTGGTTTGATAACCTGGCCGCAAAAGGACAAATCGAAATGGACTGGCAAGAGACCTTCTGGGCACATGGTTTCGGTAAAGTAACCGACCAATACGGCGTGCCGTGGATGATCAACGTCGTCAAGCAACAGCAACCCCCTACCGAGTGATGTAACGGGAGGCTCGTCCTCCCGGACTGTCATCAAATATCGCTCAACTCTTCATCGCCAAGTAACCTTCCTTTAACGAAAACGTCACATTAATCCGCCACGATGGGGCCACTTTTTTAGGGAGGCCGCATCATGCAAACGGTTATTCGCGTCGAGAAACTCTCCAAATCCTTCAATCAACATCAGGCGCTTAATGCAGTTGACCTGAATATCTGTGCCGGTGAGATGGTGGCTCTGCTTGGGCCATCTGGCTCCGGCAAATCCACCCTTTTACGTCATCTAAGCGGTTTGATTACGGGTGATAAATCGCCAGGCAGTCACGTCGAGTTATTAGGCCGTACCGTTCAACGTGAAGGCCGACTGGCACGTGACATCCGCAAAAGCCGTGCCCACACCGGCTACATCTTCCAGCAGTTCAATCTGGTGAACCGACTGAGCGTACTGGAGAACGTGCTGATTGGCGCACTCGGCAGCACGCCATTCTGGCGCACCTGTTTTAGCTGGTTTACGCCAGAGCAGAAGCAACGCGCGTTACAGGCGCTGACCCGCGTGGGTATGGCGCACTTTGCTTATCAGCGCGTTTCCACGCTCTCCGGCGGGCAACAACAGCGCGTCGCAATCGCCCGTGCACTGATGCAACAGGCAAAAGTGATCCTCGCCGATGAACCGATTGCCTCACTGGATCCGGAATCGGCGCGCATCGTGATGGACACCCTGCGCGACATTAACCAGACCGACGGTATTACCGTGGTCGTCACGCTGCATCAGGTGGATTACGCCCTGCGCTACTGCGAACGCATTGTCGCGCTGCGTCAGGGGAACGTCTTCTTTGATGGCAGCAGTCAGCACTTCGATAACGATCGTTTTGATCATCTCTACCGCAGCATGAACCGCGTCGAACAGAACGCGCAGGCTGCCTGACATCCCCACAATGAGGAATGGAAATGAGCTATAAGACAGTTGCCGCGCTGGCTTTCACCAGCATGTTTAGCGTCAGTACTCTGCTGAATCCAGCATTTGCCGAAGAGCAAGAAAAAGCGCTGAACTTTGGCATTATTTCGACTGAATCACAGCAAAACCTGAAGCCGCAGTGGGAACCGTTCCTGAAAGATATGGAAAAATCACTGGGCGTAAAAGTAAACGCCTTCTTTGCGCCGGACTACGCCGGGATCATCCAGGGAATGCGCTTTAACAAAGTCGATATCGCCTGGTACGGCAACCTCTCAGCAATGGAAGCGGTGGATCGCGCCAACGGACAGGTGTTTGCCCAGACCGTCGCTGCCGATGGCTCTCCGGGGTACTGGAGCGTGTTGATCGTTAACAAGGACAGCCCGATCAACAACCTGAACGATCTGATCGCCAAACGTAAGGATCTGACCTTCGGCAACGGCGATCCTAACTCCACTTCAGGCTACCTCGTCCCTGGTTACTACGTCTTCGCGAAAAACAACATCTCCGCCACCGACTTCAAACGCACCGTCAATGCCGGACACGAAACCAACGCCCTGGCCGTCGCCAACAAACAGGTGGATGTGGCTACCAACAACACCGAAAACCTCGACAAGCTGAAAACCTCCGCGCCGGACAAGCTGAAAGAGCTGAAGGTTATCTGGAAGTCACCGCTGATCCCAGGCGATCCGATTGTCTGGCGTAAGAACCTCTCTGAAGCCACCAAGGACAAGGTGTACGACTTCTTTATGAATTACGGCAAAACGCCGGAGCAGAAAACCGTCCTGGAACGCCTGGGTTGGGCACCGTTCCGCGCCTCCAGCGATCTGCAACTGGTCCCAATTCGCCAACTGGCGCTGTTTAAAGAGATGCAGGGCGTGCAGGACAACAAAGGCCTGAATGCAGAAGAAAAAACCAGCAAAACCTCGGCGCTGAAAGCACAGCTTGATGATCTCGACCGCCTGACCGCCGCGCTGGGCGCCATGACCAGCGTCACCAAAGCGGTGCAGTAACCCTGATGCCCGGTGGCGCTTCGCTTACCGGGCCTACAGGACATCGTAGGCCGGATAAGGCGCAAGCGCCGCCATCCGGCAATAACCGACGCACGGAGCTAAACATGCAAACCATCACCGTCGCCCCGCCCAAGCGTAGCTGGTTCTCGCTGCTGAGCTGGGCCATTCTTCTCGCCGTGCTGGTGGTCTCGTGGAAAGGTGCCGAAATGGCCCCGCTCACGCTGATCCAGGATTCCGGCAATATGGCAACCTTCGCTGCCGACTTCTTCCCACCGGACTTCAGCCAGTGGCAGGACTATCTCGGTGAAATGGCCGTCACGCTACAAATCGCCGTCTGGGGTACCGCCCTCGCCGTGGTGTTGTCGATTCCGTTCGGTTTGATGTGCGCCGATAACCTCGTGCCGTGGTGGATTTACCAGCCGATGCGTCGCCTGATGGATGCTTGTCGCGCCATCAACGAAATGGTCTTCGCCATGTTGTTTGTCGTCGCCGTTGGTTTGGGTCCGTTCGCCGGGGTAATGGCGCTGTTTATCCACACCACCGGGGTGCTCTCCAAGCTGCTTTCCGAAGCGGTAGAGGCCATTGAACCCGGTCCGGTAGAAGGTATTCGCGCCACCGGAGCCAACAAGATTGAAGAGATTCTTTACGGCGTTCTGCCACAGGTCATGCCGCTGCTCATCTCCTACTCGCTGTATCGCTTTGAGTCCAACGTTCGTTCGGCCACGGTGGTCGGGATGGTGGGAGCCGGTGGTATCGGCGTGACCTTATGGGAAGCGATTCGCGGCTTCCAGTTCCAGCAAACCTGCGCCCTGATGGTGTTAATCATCGTCACCGTCAGTCTGCTGGATTTCCTCTCCCAGCGTTTGCGTAAGCACTTTATCTGACTAGCGAGGCATTGATTGCTATGCACTTGTCTACACATCCGACCAGTTATCCAACGCGTTATCAGGAAATTGCCGCGAGACTTGAGCAGGAGCTTCGTCAACATTATCGCTGCGGTGATTACCTGCCCGCCGAGCATCAACTGGCCGCGCGTTACGAGGTAAACCGCCACACCCTGCGCCGCGCCATTGACCAGTTGGTTGAGCGCGGTTGGGTTCAACGTCGTCAGGGCGTGGGCGTACTGGTGCTGATGCGCCCGTTCGACTACCCGTTGAATGCCCAGGCGCGCTTCAGCCAGAACCTACTGGACCAGGGCAGCCACCCCACCAGCGAAAAACTGCTGGCGGTACTGCGTCCGGCTTCCAGCCACATTGCTGATGCGCTGAGCATTAACGAGGGCGATAACGTCATTCATTTGCGCACCCTGCGCCGGGTCAACGGCATCGCCCTGTGCCAAATCGACCACTATTTTTCCGACCTCACTCTCTGGCCGCTATTACAAGGCTTTAACCACGGCTCACTGCACGACTACCTGCGCGAACAGTCGGGCCTGACGCTGCTACGCACGCAAACGCGTATCAGCGCCCGCCGCGCACAGGCCAAAGAGAGCAAAGTGCTGGAAATCCCCAACATGGCGCCGCTGCTGTGCGTGCGCACCCTGAACCACCGTGAAGGCGAAGAACAGGCCGCGGAATATTCCGTCAGCCTGACCCGCGCCGACATGATCGAATTCACCATGGAGCACTGAATGCATTTCGATACCGCCACTCGCCAGCGTTGGATGCGCGCGCTGGCTTACAGCAATGCCGATGCCCTGAATGCGCGTATCAAGGCGCTCAAACTGACGCCGGACTATGAGCTTATCCGCGCCCCGGAAAGCGGACTGATGCAGATCCAGGCCCGCATGGGCGGCACCGGTAATCGCTTCTTTGCGGGCGACACCACACTCACCCGTGCGGTTATTCGCCTGAAGAGCGGCACGCTGGGCTACAGCTACCTGCTGGGTCGCAATAAACAACACGCCGAGCAGTGCGCGGTAATTGACGCATTGCTGCAGGAACAGACGCATTTCCAGAACCTAATGGAAACCTTAATTGCCCCGCTGGAAGCGGAACGCGAAGCGCTGATTAGCGCACGCCGTGCCGAAGTCAACGCCAGCCGGGTCGACTTCTTCACGCTGGTACGCGGAGATAACGCATGACCTTACAAACCGCTTTTAATTTACCCGTTCAGGATGCTCAGCAGAGCTTTCGTCGTCTGCTGAAGGCGATGAGCGAGCCGGGCGTAATCGTCGCCCTGCATCAACTGAAACACGGCTGGCAGCCGCTGGGTCTGGCAACTACCAGCGTGCTGCTGACGCTGGTCGATGGCGACACGCCTGTCTGGCTGGCACCCTCGATAGATAACGATATCGCCCGGCAGAACCTGCGTTTTCACACCAACGCGCCGCTGGTGGACCAGCCGCAACAGGCCGCCTTTGCTGTCGCCGACGAACGCATCAGCAGCGAACAGCTGAATGCCCTCTCCGCGGGTTCTTCTGTGGCACCAGAGACCAGTGCCACATTGATTGTACAGGTTGCAGGCTTAAGCGGCGGACGCATGCTGCGTCTGACCGGAGCGGGTATTGCCGAAGAACGCATGATCGCGCCACAGCTACCGGAATGTCTGATTCACGAACTTACCGAGCGCCCACATCCTTTCCCGCTGGGGGTCGATCTGATCCTTACCTGCGGTGAACGACTGCTGGCTATTCCGCGAACCACCCATGTGGAGGTGTGCTGATGTATGTCGCCGTCAAAGGGGGCGAAAAGGCGATAGCCAACGCCCATGCCCTGCAGGAAAGTCGACGCCGGGGCGATGAGAGCATTGCTGAACTGAGCGTGGCGCAAATCGAACAACAGATGAACCTGGCCGTCGACCGGGTGATGACCGAAGGCGGCATTGCCGACCGCGAGCTGGCGGCACTGGCGCTAAAACAGGCCAGCGGCGATAACGTCGAAGCCATCTTTCTGCTACGCGCCTATCGCACCACACTGCCAAAGCTGACGGTTAGCGAACCGATTAACAGCGCAGAAATGCGCCTTGAACGCCGAATTTCTGCCGTCTACAAGGATATTCCCGGTGGGCAACTGTTGGGTCCAACCTATGACTACACCCATCGCCTGCTGGATTTTACCTTGCTGGCCAACGGGGAAACGCCACCGCTGCGCAGCGCTGAAAATACGCAGGACGCCTCTCCGCACGTCTTTTCTCTGCTGGCAAATCAAGGACTGGCAAAACGTGAAGAGGATAGCGGCGCGACGCCTGACGATATCACCCGCACCCCCCCCGTTTATCCCTGCTCACGCGCTTCGCGACTGCAACAGCTGATGCGCGGTGACGAAGGCTACCTGCTGGCACTGGCCTACTCCACCCAGCGTGGCTACGGGCGCAACCATCCGTTCGCCGCGGAGATCCGCAGCGGTTATGTTGAGCTGGAAACCGTGCCGGAAGAGCTGGGGTTTGCGGTGAACGTCGGCGAACTTCTAATGACTGAATGTGAAATGGTTAACGGCTTTGTCGCGCCAGAAAACGAATCCCCCCATTTTACCCGCGGTTACGGGCTGGTGTTCGGCATGAGCGAACGTAAAGCAATGGCGATGGCACTGGTTGACCGCGCCCTACAGGCACCCGACTACGATGAAACGGTTACGGGACCGGCGCAGGACGAAGAATTCGTACTGGCGCATGCGGATAACGTCGAGGCGGCGGGTTTTGTTTCGCACCTCAAGCTCCCCCATTACGTCGATTTCCAGGCCGAACTGGAACTGCTTAAACGCCTGCAACAGGAGGCCGACCGTGACCACTAACCTCTCCGGCTACAACTTTGCTTATCTTGATGAGCAGACCAAACGCATGATCCGTCGCGCAATTTTGAAAGCGGTGGCCATCCCCGGTTATCAGGTACCGTTTGGCGGACGCGAAATGCCAATGCCGTACGGCTGGGGTACGGGCGGCATTCAGCTTACCGCCAGTGTGATTGGCGAGCCGGATGTACTGAAAGTGATTGACCAGGGGGCGGATGACACCACCAACGCTGTGTCGATCCGCAACTTCTTCAAGCGCGTAACCGGCGTTAACACCACCGAACGTACAGAAGACGCCACGCTAATTCAGACTCGCCACCGCATTCCGGAAACGCCGCTGGTGGAAGATCAGATAATCATCTTCCAGGTGCCAATCCCCGAGCCGCTGCGCTTTATCGAACCGCGCGAAACGGAAACCCGCACCATGCATGCACTGGAAGAGTACGGCATCATGCAGGTAAAACTGTATGAAGATATCGCCCGCTTCGGCCATATCGCCACCACCTACGCCTATCCAGTGAAGGTTAACAGCCGCTACGTGATGGACCCGTCGCCCATCCCGAAATTCGACAACCCGAAGATGGACATGATGCCTGCCCTGCAATTGTTCGGTGCAGGCCGCGAAAAACGTATCTATGCCGTACCACCGTATACGCGGGTGGAAAGCCTCGATTTCGACGATCACCCGTTTACCGTGCAGAGCTGGGATGAACCTTGCGCCATCTGCGGATCAACCCATAGCTATCTCGACGAAGTGGTGCTCGATGACAGCGGCAAACGCATGTTTGTCTGCTCCGACACCGACTACTGCCGCCAACAGAGCGAGGCCCTCAGCCAATGACGCAACCGCTGCTTTCAGTCAACAACCTGACCCATCTCTACGCGCCGGGCAAAGGCTTCAGCGATGTCTCTTTTGACCTGTGGCCTGGCGAAGTGCTGGGCATCGTTGGGGAATCCGGTTCCGGTAAAACTACGCTGCTAAAATCTATCTCTTCACGGCTGACGCCACAAAACGGTGAGATCTTATATCAGAACCGTTCGCTATACGGCATGAACGAAGCCGATCGTCGCCGCCTGCTGCGCACGGAATGGGGCGTAGTGCACCAGCATCCGATGGACGGCCTGCGCCGCCAGGTTTCGGCTGGCGGCAATATCGGCGAACGCCTGATGGCCACCGGGGCTCGCCACTACGGCGACATCCGTACCACCGCCCAGCGCTGGCTGGAAGAGGTGGAAATCCCCGCCTCACGTATCGACGACCTGCCGACCACCTTCTCCGGCGGCATGCAGCAGCGTTTGCAGATCGCCCGCAATCTCGTCACCCATCCCAAACTGGTGTTTATGGACGAACCGACCGGCGGCCTGGACGTCTCGGTACAGGCCAAGCTGCTCGACCTGCTACGTGGCCTGGTGGTGGAACTGGATCTGGCGGTGGTGATTGTCACCCATGATTTGGGCGTGGCACGTCTGCTGGCAGACCGTTTGCTGGTGATGAAGCAGGGCCAGGTGGTGGAAAGTGGGTTAACCGATCGCGTGCTCGACGATCCGCATCATCCGTATACCCAGTTGCTGGTGTCGTCGGTATTGCAGAACTGATTTTTTGTTGTGTCGGATGGCGGCTACGCCTTATCCGGCCTACGGAGCAGCATCGCTTGTGCCGGATGGCGGCTGCGCCTTATCCGGCCTACGGAGCGGCATTGGTTGTAGGCCTGATAAGCGCAGCGCCATCAGGCAATTGAACGCACAAATGTTTAAAGAGGCTAAAAATGAACGCGATCCGCGTTGAAAATGTCAGTAAAACCTTCGTGCTCCACCAGCAAAACGGCGTGCGTCTGCCGGTGCTGCAAAACGCGACTCTGGACGTTAAAAACGGCGAATGCGTCGTGCTGCACGGCCATTCCGGCAGCGGTAAATCGACGCTGCTACGTTCGCTGTACGCCAACTACCTGCCAGATGAAGGGCATATCCATATTCGCCATAGCGGCGAATGGGTGGATCTGGTGCAGGCTCCGGCCCGTAAAGTGCTGGAGGTCCGTCGTTCAACTATCGGCTGGGTAAGTCAGTTCCTGCGCGTGATCCCTCGAATTTCCGCGCTGGATGTGGTGATGCAGCCACTGCTGGATCTGGGCGTATCTCGTGAGGAATGTGCCGCCAAAGCCGCAAGCCTGCTCACCCGCCTGAATGTTCCTGAGCGCTTATGGCATCTCGCGCCATCAACCTTTTCCGGCGGCGAACAGCAGCGCGTCAACATCGCCCGTGGGTTTATTGTCGATTACCCCATTCTGCTGCTCGATGAGCCTACCGCCTCGCTGGACGCCAAAAACAGCGCCGCCGTGGTGGCGCTGATTGAAGAAGCAAAAGCCCGCGGCGCGGCAATTGTCGGCATTTTTCACGATCAAACCGTGCGTGACCGCGTCGCGGATCGTCTGCACCTGATGGGAATAACAGCATGATTATCAACAATGTAAAGCTGGTGCTGGAAGATGAAGTGGTGCAAGGATCGCTGGAGATTGAAGGCGGGGTTATTCGCACTTTTGCCGAAAGCCAGAGCAGCTTGCCTGAAGCGCTGGACGGTGAAGGCGGCTGGCTGCTGCCGGGGCTTATTGAACTGCATACCGATAACCTCGACAAGTTCTTTACCCCACGCCCAAAAGTAGACTGGCCTGCCCACTCAGCGATGAGCAGCCACGATGCTTTAATGGTTGCCAGCGGTATTACCACCGTACTGGACGCGGTGGCGATTGGCGATGTGCGAGACGGTGGAGACCGTCTGGAAAACCTGGAAAAAATGATCAATGCGGTGGAAGAGACGCAAAAGCGCGGTGTCAACCGTGCCGAACACCGTCTGCATCTGCGCTGTGAGCTGCCGCACCACACCACCCTGCCGCTGTTTGAAAAGCTGGTTGGTCGTGAGCCGGTGACGCTGGTGTCGTTGATGGATCACTCACCGGGCCAGCGTCAGTTCGCCAACCGTGAGAAGTACCGCGAGTACTATCAGGGCAAGTATTCGCTGACCGACGAGCAGATGGCCCGCTATGAAGAAGAGCAACTCGCCCTGGCGGCACGCTGGTCACAACCCAACCGCACCGCCATCGCGCAGATGTGTCGTGAACGGCAGATTGCACTGGCGAGCCACGATGACGCCACTCATGATCATGTCCTTGAATCGCATCAACTTGGCAGCGTGATCGCCGAATTTCCCACGACTTTCGAAGCTGCCGAAGCCTCACGCCAGCATGGTATGAACGTGCTGATGGGCGCGCCGAATATCGTGCGAGGCGGTTCGCACTCCGGCAACGTAGCGGCCCATAAGCTGGCCGAATTGGGGCTACTGGATATCCTCTCTTCCGATTACTACCCCGCCAGTCTGCTCGACGCAGCATTTCGTGTCGCGGATGACGATACCAACCGTTTTACGCTTCCACAGGCGATTCGTCTGGTGACCCGTAATCCCGCACGGGCGTTGAATCTTGACGACCGTGGCGTGGTTGCCGAAGGAAAACGTGCAGACCTGGTGCTGGCACACCGCAAAGGCGGCAACATCCATATCGACCACGTCTGGCGTCAGGGCAAAAGGGTATTCTGACTATGGGTAAACTGATCTGGCTGATGGGGCCATCCGGCTCCGGAAAGGACAGTCTGCTGGCGGAACTCCGCCAACAGGAACCGGCACAATTGCTGGTGGCACATCGTTACATCACCCGGGCGGCCAATGCCGGGAATGAAAACCACATCGCCCTCAGTGAACAAGAGTTTTTTACCCGCGCCGGGCAGAACCTGCTGGCGCTAAGCTGGCATGCCAACGGTTTGTACTACGGCGTCGGCGTGGAGATTGACCTCTGGCTGCATGCGGGTTTTGATGTGGTGGTCAACGGTTCACGCGCCCATCTTCCGCAGGCGCAATCACGCTATGGCACGGCTTTAATGCCTATCTGCTTACAGGTTTCTCCGGCGATTTTACGCCAACGTCTGCAGGCACGCGGACGGGAAAGCGAAACGGAAATCGCTGCCCGCCTTGAACGCGCAGCCCGCTACGCGCCTTACGACTGCCACGTCCTCAATAACGATGGAAGTTTGCTACAGTCAGTCGATACACTGCTCACCCTGATGGGACGCAAGGAGAAGAAACATGTCTGTCTGTGAATTACGCCGCGCTACGCTGTATGACACCGATGCGGTTTACGCGCTGGTCTGCGAACTGAAGCAGGGTAAATTCGACCACCAGGCCTTTAGCACCGGGTATATAGCAAATCTGCAAGACCCCAATATGCACTACCAACTGGCGCTGCTTGACGGACAGGTTATCGGATTGATCGGTCTGCATTTGCAGTTTCACCTGCACCACGCTAACTGGATTGGTGAGATTCAGGAACTGGTGGTGATGCCACAGGCTCGGGGGTTGAAGGTAGGCAGCCAGTTGCTGGCCTGGGCCGAAGCCACCGCGCGCGAAGCGGGGGCGGAAATGACCGAGCTTTCCACCAGCACGCAGCGCCTTGATGCGCATCGTTTTTACCGCCGCGAAGGTTATACGCAGAGCCATTTTCGCTTTACCAAGCCGTTGTAGGGGGATGCGATGAGTCTGACCATTACGCTTACAGGAACCAGCGGCGCACAGTTGGTACCGGCTTTTGGCTGCAACTGTGCCGCTTGCCAACGAGCACGTTTACAGGCGCAATACCGCCGACGCCCCTGCAGTGGCGTGGTCAAATTCAACGACGCGGTGACGCTCCTGGATGCAGGGCTCCCCCATCTGATGGACGACTGGCCGGCAGGCAGTTTCCAGCAGTTCCTGCTCACTCACTATCATATGGATCATGTACAGGGACTGTTTCCGCTGCGTTGGGGGGTGGGGAAAACGATCCCGGTGTACGGCCCACCGGATGAACAGGGCTGTGACGATCTGTTTAAGCACCCCGGTATTCTGGATTTTAGCCAGACCGTCGCACCGTTTGTGGTGTTCGATTTACAGGGACTGCAGGTGACCCCTTTACCGCTCAACCACTCTAAGCTGACGTTTGGCTATCTGCTGGAAACCGCGCACAGCCGCGTGGCGTGGCTCTCCGATACCGCCGGGCTTCCCGACAAGACGCTGAAGTTTCTCCACAATAACCAGCCTCAAGTGATTATCATTGACTGCAGTCACGCCCCACGCGCCGAGCCGCCACGCAATCACAACGATGTAAATACCGTCATCGCCCTAAACGAGGTTATCCGCTGCCCACGGGTGATCCTGACGCACATCAGCCATCAGTTCGACCTGTGGATGATGGAAAATCCACTACCGGCAGGGTTTGAGGCCGGGTATGACGGAATGGAAATTGTGCTGGAGTAAGGAAATTTGCCGGATGCGATGAAAACATCTTATCCGGCCTACAAACAGATGGTTAAGCGGTTCCAGGTATTCATATTGCAGGATATCACCCACAGTCGTTGGTTTTCTGGATGCCTGTTTCATATCGTTACAGCTAACGATCGTAGCCCTCTTCCATCCTGCGTTCTTCGTCTTCTAACTGTCGACGTTCCTGATCGAGCTGCCGCTGGCGGTCGTCTAACTGACGACGGCGGTCTTCGAACTGGCGACGACGATTGTCGTACTGCCTACGGCGATCGTCACTCATCTGACGCTGCCAGCCATCATCACGTGAGTCGTCATAATCCCGATTGTTATCCGGATTATAAGCATCGCTGACGGCGCGTTGAATATTGCCAATGGCGTCATCAATAATGTCTGCATGCGCCGAAATCGTCGTCAACATCAACAAACTGAATAAAAAGAGCGTCGGGGAGCGTTTCATAAAACCAGCCTCATAAAGAAACTGGCTCCACGGTAATCAAAGTGCTTTGACGCGAGTAGCGGAGGAATCTCAATTACGTGCGCGTCGCAGCGCCTGGGCCAGCTCCCCTCGGGTAAACGGTTTACGCAATAGCGCCACATCCGGCAGTGCCGGATTATGCGCCGGGCGTAAATCCTGGCCGCTAATCAGCAGAATATTCAGTTGGGGATAATGCTTCAGGGCATGATTGACCACATCCGCACCACTCAATCCGCCTGGCAACATTAAGTCACTGACAAGAATATCAATCTCTGCTGAAGCCGCCAGCATATGCATTGCCTGTTCGCCGTTAGCGGCTTCGAGCGTCAGGTAGCCCAAAAGGTGTAACTGTTCGCACAACGTCTGACGCACATCGGCCTCATCTTCAAGCACCAGAACCAGCTTCTCACCGCGGGTCGCAGGATGCTCTGCTATCGGTTCGACCGGAACTTGCACTGGCACAACGGCACGAGGAAGCTGTAATCTGACGGTGGTTCCCTGCCCCGGCGCGCTTTCGATCTCTACGCGACCGCCAGATTGACGCACAAAGCCGTACACCATCGACAGCCCCAGCCCACTCCCACTACCGGTTTGTTTGGTCGTGAAGAACGGTTCGAAGACCTGTGCCTTAATTTCCTGTGACATGCCACTGCCCTGGTCAGCCACTTCCAGCATCACCATGTCCTGCTTGCGGCCATCGCTACGCGTAACGCGCTGATTCCACGAACGGATCTTAATTATACCGGCCTGCCCATCCATCGCATCACGGGCGTTCATCACCAGATTGATAATGGCGTTTTCCAACTGGCTGACATCAATCCACGCCGGCCAGGCGGGCGATTGGGCCTCAATTTCCAGGGTCAATGTGGCAGGTAGCGAATGACGCATCAACTCTCCCAGGTTTTCCAGTAGCGTTTTCAGCTCTACCGCGTGCGGATGCAAAGACTGTTTGCGTGAAAAGGCCAGCAGCCGCTGGGTCAGCAGCGCCCCACGTTCAGCCGCTTTTAGCGCCCGATGAATCCGCGGTGCATCGGGCGAATCCGGATTCACCAGATCCAGACTGCCGATAATCACCGCCAGCAAGTTATTGAAATCATGCGCCAGCCCCCCCGTCAGTTGCCCTACCGCTTTCAGCTTTTGGCTGTGTAGCAGCGCTTCTTCCAGCCCCTGGCGCTCGGTGCGGTCGATTTCCATCTGGCTGGTTTTTTCTTTTAGCAAGCGGGTGGTGTGCTCCAGCGACGCCGTATTACGGGCGAATACACTAAAGGCACGCGCCAGTTCGCCCAGCTCATCGCGGCGTTGTAGAGCCGGGACGCTGACGTCCGATTCACCGTGCGCCAGTCGGGTCATCGCTCGCGAAATGGCGGTCAGGTTGGAGCCAAGATTGCGGTAGATATACCAGCCAGCAAAACCGGTGATCACCACCGCCAGCAGCGCAAAGACCAGAATAAACAACGCGCCGGATTGCAGCTCCTGGTGGCTTTGCGCCACCCGCTGTTCGGAGATTAACGCCACCTGCGAAGCATACTGGTTGATATCACTGTTGAGGATCGCGACCAGCGCTTTGATATGAAACATATACCAGTTGATCGCCAGATCGCTTTGTTCCAGGGCGGCAGAAAGCGGCTCCAGCTTATGCAGTTCCTGATTGAAATCATTGAGAATACGGCTAATCAGCAGGTTACTGGCTTGCAGAGGCAGCGCAGGCATCACGCCGTCCAGTTGTTTGACCACCGATCGCGGCGTAGGTGTTTCAATGGCGGCCATAATTAAGCGATCCATTTGATCCAGCAGCGCGTCATCCTGTGCGTCAGTCAACTTTTGCAGATGGCGTAAGTAGCTTTGATTCTGATACAGCGAACTGAGTAGCGCGTTACGCTCCAGATGCCGCCGCTGTCCGCGCTGCAACATACCTCCCACACTGCTTTGCAGCTCATTGCTGCGTTGAATAATACGCTCAACCAACCCCGGCTCCTGCTGTGCCAGCGGCGCAGCGGCCAGTTGTTCCAGCGACTGCTTCAGCGCCCGCTGGGTCTCCTGTAGACGTTCCGCTTCGCCTTTGTATTCCAGCGCCCCCACCACCTGAGAGAGCCGCACCGCCGCCGTTGCTACATTTGCCGTATCGCGCGCCAGATTCATGCTGCCGGTCATGTCATCAACCGTTTGTTGCTGCACCTGCTCCTGAATCTGACTGGCATGCTGAAAACCCAGCACCGCTACGCCACTGACCATCAACGTGACCGCCACCACCAGCAGGTTGAAAAACAGTAATCGCCCGCGCGCGCTGGCGAAAAAGTGACGTCCCGGTTGCGGCATATCACGCTCCATGAAGAAAAATCGCAATATGACAAATATGAACGGCTTCTGACATTTTGCATTTACATTCCTGTGATGGACTGCTGATATCGGCCACCCCGCAGGAGATCCGCGATGAGCAGGACACCGGTTCTGGAAATGCGCAACATTGCCAAAGCGTTTGGCAAATTTTACGCGCTGAAAGGGGTCGATTTAACGGTCTGGCCGGGTGAGATCCATGCCCTGATGGGCGAAAACGGTGCGGGGAAAAGCACCCTGATGAAGATCCTCGCGGGGGCCTATACCGCCACCAGCGGCGAGATCCTGATTGACGGACAGCCTTTTCATATTCGTGGACCCAAGGATGCGTTAAGTGCCGGCATTACCCTGATTTATCAGGAGATGCAGCTCGCACCTAACCTGACGGTAGCGGAGAATATCTTCCTCGGCAGTGAATTGTCGCGCGGTGGTCTGGTCCAGCGCAAAGAGATGGTGATGCAGTCGCAGAAAGTTATCGACCGACTCGGAGCCCAGTTTAAGGCCAGCGACCGGGTAATGACGCTGACCATCGCCGAGCAGCAGCAGGTCGAAATCGCCCGCGCCCTACACCGTAACAGCCGTATCCTGGTCATGGATGAACCCACAGCAGCCCTCTCCTCGCGTGAGACGCACCGCCTGTTTGAACTGATCATGCGCCTGCGCGATGAAGGAATGGCGATTATCTATATCAGTCACCGCATGGCGGAAGTCTATGAATTGTCCGATCGCGTCAGCGTCCTGCGCGATGGGCAGTATGTCGGTAGCCTGACCCGCGACAAGCTTAATGCTTCGGAACTGGTGCGCATGATGGTTGGCCGCCCATTGAGCGACCTGTTCAACAAGGAGCGCGATATTCCCTTAGGCAAAGCGCGCCTGAACGTTCATCACCTGACTGATGGCAACAAAGTGCAACCGTGTAGTCTGCTGGTGCGCTCTGGGGAGATTGTCGGCCTTGCAGGTCTGGTGGGAGCCGGACGTTCCGAACTGGCGCAACTGATTTTTGGCGTACGCAAAGCGATCGGCGGCATGATTGAAGTCGACGGCGAACCGGTAGTGATCCACTCCCCGCGTGAAGCAATTGACCACGGTATTGGCTTTCTGACGGAGAACCGCAAAGAACAGGGGTTATTTTTAGAACTGGCGGCAGCGGAGAACATCACCATGGCGACGCTGGAACGTGATGCCAACTGGGGGTTGCTCGATCGCAAAAAAGCGCAGGCCATTTCCGATGACGCGATTCAATTACTCAACATCCGCGTGCCGCATGCTCAGGTACGGGCGGGTGGGCTGTCCGGCGGTAATCAACAAAAATTGCTGATCTCGCGTTGGGTGGCGATCGGCCCCCGCATTTTGATCCTCGATGAACCCACGCGCGGCGTGGACGTCGGTGCCAAAAGCGAGATCTACCGGATCATGAACGACATGGCGCGCAAAGGCGTGGCGATCCTGATGATCTCCAGTGAATTGCCGGAAGTGGTCGGCATGAGCGATCGGGTATATGTCATGCGGGAAGGCAGTATTGCCGGCGAACTGGACGGGAAAAGCATTACCCAGGAAAACATTATGACGCTGGCAACCGGCGTGAACGACTCCCATCATCAGGCGGTGCCCCATGAATAATCCAACCCCTTCCCAGCAGGTGGCGAAATCCGCCTCTGCAAAAAAGATGTTGATGAGCGATCTAATGCAAACGGTCGGCATCTTACCCATTCTGATCCTGATTGTGGCGGTGTTTGGCTTTATCGCGCCAAACTTTTTTACTGAGAGCAACCTGCTGAATATTACCCGCCAGGCGTCGATCAATATCGTCCTGGCGGCCGGCATGACTTTCATCATCCTGACCGGCGGGATCGATCTCTCCGTCGGTTCAATTCTCGGCACCACCGCCGTTGCGGCCATGGTCGTTTCTCTTATTCCTGAGTTTGCCATGCTGTCGATTCCGGCGGCGCTGATGCTCGGCCTGGTGCTGGGGCTGTTCAATGGCGCACTGGTTGCCTTCGCCGGATTGCCGCCGTTTATCGTCACGCTTGGGACTTATACCGCGTTACGTGGTGCGGCCTATCTGCTGGCGGATGGCACGACGGTTATCAACTCCAACATCAGCTTTGAGTGGATCGGCAATAACTATCTCGGTCCGGTACCGTGGCTGGTGGTGATTGCACTGGCGGTGGTGGTGGTGTGCTGGTTCATTCTGCGCCGCACCACGCTGGGCGTCCATATCTACGCGGTTGGCGGCAATATGCAGGCCGCACGTTTAACCGGTATCAAAGTCTGGCTGGTGCTGCTGTTCGTCTATGGCATGAGCGGTCTGCTCTCGGGCCTTGGTGGGGTGATGAGCGCCTCGCGGCTGTACAGCGCCAACGGCAACTTAGGCATGGGCTACGAGCTGGACGCCATCGCGGCGGTGATCCTCGGCGGCACCAGCTTTGTCGGCGGTATTGGCACCATCACCGGCACGCTGGTAGGGGCGCTGATTATCGCCACGCTTAATAACGGCATGACGCTAATGGGCGTCTCCTATTTCTGGCAACTGGTGATCAAAGGGGCGGTGATCATCATAGCGGTGCTGATCGACAAATACCGTACCCGACACCATCAAAGTGCATAGACAAGCTTACTGGCCTACTCATTCGTAGGCCTGATAAGCGCAGCGCCATCAGGCGTATAACAACAATACCCTACGTGAGGAAACGAGTATGCGTTTGAAGCCATTAGTGACCGCGCTCTGTGCTGGCGCACTGCTTGCTGCAGCTCCGTTTGTGCAGGCAAAAGAACTGAAATCGATCGGCGTTACGGTGGGCGATCTGGCCAACCCGTTCTTCGTGCAAATAACCAAAGGCGCGGAGCTGGAAGCTCGCAAACTGGCGGGTGATAACGTCAAAGTAACGTTGGTATCCAGCGGCTACGATCTGGGGCAACAGGTATCGCAGATCGACAACTTTATTGCCGCCAAAGTCGACATGATCATTCTTAACGCAGCGGATTCCAAAGGCATCGGTCCGGCGGTTAAACGGGCGAAAGACGCGGGGATTGTAGTGGTCGCCGTTGACGTGGCGGCGGAAGGTGCTGATGCAACCATCACCTCCGATAACACCCAGGCAGGCGAAATGGCCTGTAAATACATCACCGACCGCCTGAAAGGTAAAGGCAACGTGGTGATCATCAACGGGCCACCAGTTTCCGCCGTTCAGAACCGCGTGGAAGGCTGCCAGACTGAATTCAAACGCCATCCCGATATCAAGGTGCTATCACATAACCAAAACGCCAAAGGCAGTCGCGAAGGCGGCCTGGAGATTATGACCGCACTGCTGGCGGCTAATCCGAAGATCGACGGCGTATTCGCCATTAACGATCCGACTGCGATCGGTGCCGATCTGGCAGCGAAACAGGCACAGCGCAATGAATTCTTTATTGTCGGCGTAGATGGATCGCCGGACGGCGAAGAAGCGTTGAAGCGCGAAAACTCACTATTTGTGGCGACTCCGGCACAAGATCCGCAGGTAATGGCAGCCAAGGCAGTCGAAATCGGCTATGACATATTACAGGGGAAACCCGCACCGAAAGAACCTGTGCTGATCCCAGTGACGATGATCGATAAAAACAACGTCGGTAGCTATAAGGGTTGGACGGTGAAATAACCCGCTACAACAACGCCGGATGGCGGCAAAAATGCCGTATCCCGCCTACAAGATCGATATGAATTTGTAGGCCGGATAAGCACAGCGCCATTCGGCATTATAATCAGGAGAATTCTGTCCATGAAACGCTCCGCAATAAACGAAATTCTTGGCCACACACGCCAGTTTTTTTCCCAGCACGACGTGCATCTCCCCGCTTTCGCCAGTTTCCCGCCCACGCAATGGCGAAAACTTGATGCTTCCGCCTGGAGTGAAGTCTTTGACCTCAAATTAGGTTGGGATGTCACCGCATTTGGCGGCGACAATTTCGCCGCTCAGGGCTTAACGCTGTTCACCCTGCGAAATGGCTCGCCAAAAGGTATGCCATACGAGAAGTGCTACGCAGAGAAAATCATGCATGTTCGCGATGCCCAGGTTACGCCGATGCATTTTCACTGGCGCAAGCGTGAAGACATCATTAATCGCGGCGGCGGCAATCTGATTGTCGAACTGTGGAACGCCGGTATCAGAGAACAAACAGAGGACAGCGACGTCAATGTGGTCATTGATGGTTGCCGACAAATCCATGCTGCAGGTAGCCAGCTACGCCTGGCACCAGGGGAAAGCATCTGTTTGACGCCCGGTCTGTATCACAGCTTCTGGGCTGAGGAAGGGTTTGGTGACGTGCTGGTCGGTGAGGTTTCTTCCGTCAATGACGACGACCACGATAACCATTTTCTGCAACCGATAGCCCGCTATAACGACATTGAAGAAGACGAACCGGCGCATCTGGTGCTGTGTAACGAGTACCGCCTGTTCCGTTAACCAAGGAGCGTATTATGCCGTTAATTTCCCTCGCCGATGGGCTTGCCCATGCCCGCGAGCACCGCTATGCCTTAGGGGCATTTAACGTACTGGACTCACACTTCCTGCGCGCGCTGTTTGCCGCCGCAAAACAGGAACGTTCGCCTTTTATTATCAACATTGCCGAAGTGCATTTTAAATATATCTCGCTGGACTCCCTCGTCGAAGCGGTCAAATTTGAAGCCGCACGCCATGATATTCCGGTGGTACTAAACCTTGACCACGGCCTGCACTTTGAGTCAGTGGTTCGGGCGCTGCGCTTAGGCTTCAGTTCGGTCATGTTTGATGGTTCCACGCTGGAATACGAAGACAATATCCGTCAAACCCGCGAAGTCGTGAAGATGTGTCATGCGGTGGGTGTGTCGGTGGAAGCAGAGCTCGGCGCGGTGGGCGGCGATGAAGGCGGAGCACTGTATGGTCATGCCGATGAATCATTGTTTACCGACCCCATGCTGGCACGGGATTTCGTCGATCGAACCGGTATTGATGCGCTGGCAGTTGCTATTGGCAATGCACACGGCAAGTACAAAGGCGTGCCACAACTCGATTTTCCCCGTCTGGACGCTATTCGCCAACAGGCGGCAATTCCGCTGGTACTACACGGCGGCTCCGGCATTAGCGACGACGATTTCCGTCGGGCAATCGAGCTTGGCATTCACAAAATCAACTTCTACACCGGTATGTCGCAGGCGGCGCTGTCGGCAGTGGAGACGCGGATGGCTAATCGCCAGCCGCTGTACGACGAATTCGCCGAACTGCTGCTGAGTATTGAGGAAGCCATTACCGATACCGTTTCTGAACAGATGCGTATTTTTGGTAGCGCGGGGCAGATCTGATGGAACGTAAAGGCATTATCGCCGCAGGTAACATGCTGGTCGATCATGTACATCAGATTGTGCAATGGCCAGAACGCGGCTGGCTGGCGGAGATAACCCATAGCGAACGCGCAACGGGGGGGGCTCCGCTTAACGTATTGCTCACGCTGGCAAAAATGCACACCGGGCTACCGTTGCAGGCAGTGGGCTTAATTGGCAAGGACAGCGATGGCGACTACATCATGGCGATGCTGGAACAGTATCACGTTAATCGCCAGCATGTTCAGCGCACGACATCAGCCCCCACGTCGATGTCGCAGGTGATGACCGATCCCAGCGGCCAGCGCACCTTTTTCCACTCGCCCGGCGCAAACCGACTGCTGGATCTGCCCGCTTTTGAGCTGCTGGATACCTCGATGAAAATCTTCCATCTGGGGTATCTGCTGCTGCTCGATAGTCTGGACATGCCTGACGATGAGTTCGGTACGCGAAGCGCACGACTACTGGCACAAATGCGTGAAAATGGCTTTGAAACGTCACTGGATCTGGTCTCACGCAAAGGCGATCCTCGCTACCAGCCACTGGTGATGCCAGCGCTTCGCCATCTTGACTATCTGGTGATCAATGAACTGGAGGCCGGGGAATTCAGCGGACTGGAGATCCGCCAGCCCAACGGCGAATTGCATATTCCGCACATCGCTACCGCCGCCCGTGAACTACTGGACGCGGGTGTACGCCAGCGGGTGGTGATCCACTGTCCGGAAGGCGCATGGGGTGAAGATCCTGATCAGGCTGGCACCTGGATACCCTCACAATTTCTGGCCCAGGAAGAGATCGTCGGCAGTGTCGGGGCAGGAGATGCATTTTGCGCTGGTTTTCTGTATGGCTGCCACGAGCGCTGGTCGTTAGCGGACAGTATCAGGCTGGCACACGCCTGCGCGCGGGCAAGCCTGCTGTGTGCCAATGCAATCGACGGCGCAAAAACGCTGGAGGAGTTAAAAGCCGGAATGGCTGATGCCTGATGCGCTACGCTTATCAGGCATACGGGGTCGTTATCGCTTTTGTAGGCCGGATAAGGCGTTTACGCCGCATCCGGCAACTGCGCAGATCACGCCGCCTTATCGTGATGCTGCACGTCGGCGGCAAAAACATAACCCAGACCGCGCAGGGTTTTAATCAACATCGGCTGATGAGGGTTAACCTCTATCTTTCGCCGTAGTCGCATGATTAACACATCAATAGTGCGGTCAAACACCTCAACGCTGTCGCTGCGCGTCAACTCCAGCAATTGTTCGCGGCTAAGCACCCGGCGGGCGTTCTGTGCCAGCGCCAGCAGCAGACTGTATTCGCCCTGCGTCAGGTCCACCTTCAACTGCTGAGGATTACGTAACTGACAACCTGCGGTATCCAGATGCCAGCCATTAAAGGATAACCCCGTGGTTTGTGGACCGCTGCTTTCAGGTGTTAAAACACCGACACGCCTGAGCACGGCTTTTACCCGCGCCACCAGTACCCGCGCATTGAACGGTTTGCCGATATAATCGTCAGCCCCCATTTCCAGCCCCACAACCACATCCGATTCGCTACCTAACCCTGTCAGCATCACCACCGGTAATCCCGGCCTTATTTTTTGCACCTGCTGAAGCACCATCAGGCCATTAATATCGGGCAACATCATGTCCAGCAATACCAGCGCTATATCCGGCTGAGTATCAACGCAGCGCAGCGCATCCTGTCCGGTATGACAGGCGGTCACCGCAAAGACGTGTTCACTCAGCACATCCTGGAGCAGTGTGCAGATTGCCTCGTCATCATCCACAACCAGTATGGCTGGCTTCATTGTTCCTCCCCATTTCTGGCCAACTTAAATGAGTGTGATTGATTCTGCACAGAGTGACAGCGATAAGGCACAAGGACATGTGGGAAACATAACCTCGGTCACACTGCCGGGGCGTCACGTATTGAAGATTCGTCACGTCAAATATGACGACAGCCTGTTTTTCGTCAGGGTTTTGCGCAAAATTCGCCCGTATTATCGGCGAATGCCCCTGATAAAAACATGGCATAAAAGATGCATAACGAAAGCGACAAGCGCGTATGCGCGATTTGATTAACTGGAGCGAGACCGATGAAAAAAGTCGTCACGGTTTGCCCATATTGCGCATCAGGTTGCAAAATCAACCTGGTGGTCGATAACGGCAAAATCGTCCGGGCTGAAGCGGCGCAGGGGAAAACCAACCAGGGTACCCTGTGTCTGAAGGGCTACTATGGCTGGGATTTTATCAATGATACCCAGATCCTGACCCCTCGTCTGAAGACCCCAATGATCCGTCGCCAGCGTGGCGGCAAACTGGAATCCGTTTCCTGGGATGAAGCGCTTAATTACGTCGCCGATCGCCTGAGCGCCATCAAAGCGAAGTATGGCCCGGACGCCATTCAGACGACCGGTTCATCTCGCGGTACGGGTAACGAAACCAACTATGTAATGCAAAAATTCGCGCGCGCCGTTATTGGTACCAATAACGTTGACTGCTGCGCTCGCGTCTGACACGGCCCTTCGGTTGCAGGTCTGCACCAATCGGTCGGTAACGGCGCAATGAGTAATGCCATCAATGAAATTGATGACACCGATTTAGTGTTCATCTTCGGGTATAACCCGGCGGATTCCCACCCTATCGTGGCGAATCACGTGATCAACGCTAAACGTAAAGGGGCGAAAATTATCGTCTGCGATCCGCGCAAAATTGAAACTGCGCGTATTGCTGACATGCACATCGCGTTGAGAAACGGCTCGAATATCGCGCTGCTTAACGCTATGGGTCATGTCATCATCGAAGAAAAACTGTACGACCAGGCGTTCGTCGCCTCGCGTACGGAAGGATTCGAAGAGTACAGCAAGATTGTCGAAGGCTACACGCCGGAGTCTGTCGAAGATATTACTGGCGTTAGCGCTCAGGATATCCGTCAGGCTGCACGTATGTATGCTTCGGCGAAAAGCGCGGCCATCCTGTGGGGCATGGGTGTTACCCAGTTCTATCAGGGCGTGGAAACCGTGCGTTCTCTGACCAGCCTCGCAATGCTAACCGGCAACCTCGGTAAGCCGAGCGTGGGCGTTAACCCGGTTCGTGGCCAGAACAACGTTCAGGGCGCATGTGACATGGGCGCGCTGCCGGATACCTATCCGGGCTATCAGTATGTGAAAGATCCGGCTAACCGCGAGAAGTTCGCTAAAGCCTGGGGCGTGGAAAGTCTGCCTGCTCATACCGGCTATCGCATCAGCGAACTGCCGCATCGTGCAGCGCATGGCGAAGTACGCGCGGCGTACATTATGGGTGAAGATCCATTACAGACCGATGCTGAGCTTTCCGCAGTGCGCAAAGGCTTCGAAGATCTGGAACTGGTTATCGTGCAGGATATCTTCATGACCAAAACCGCTGCTGCCGCAGACGTTATTTTACCGTCTACGTCATGGGGCGAACATGAAGGCGTATTCTCCGCGGCTGACCGTGGCTTCCAGCGCTTCTTTAAAGCCGTTGAGCCGAAGTGGGATCTGAAAACGGACTGGCAGATTATCAGTGAAATCGCCACCCGTATGGGTTACCCGATGCACTACAACAACACCCAGGAAATCTGGGACGAGTTGCGTCATCTGTGCCCGGATTTCTACGGTGCCACTTACGAGAAAATGGGCGAACTGGGTTATATCCAGTGGCCTTGCCGCGACACCTCAGAAGCCGACCAGGGTACGTCTTATCTTTTCAAAGAGAAGTTCGACACCCCGAACGGCCTGGCGCAGTTCTTCACCTGCGACTGGGTAGCGCCAATCGACAAACTCACCCCAGAGTACCCAATGGTACTGTCAACGGTGCGTGAAGTCGGCCACTACTCTTGCCGTTCGATGACCGGTAACTGTGCGGCGCTGGCCGCGCTGGCGGATGAACCGGGCTATGCCCAGATCAACACCGCCGACGCAGAACGCCTGGGCATCCAGGATGAAGAGCTGGTGTGGGTGAACTCGCGTAAAGGCCGGGTTATCACCCGCGCTGCAGTAAGCGATCGTCCAAACAAAGGCGCGATTTACATGACCTACCAGTGGTGGATTGGTGCATGTAATGAACTGGTAACCGAGAACTTAAGCCCGATTACCAAAACGCCGGAGTACAAGTACTGTGCTGTAAACGTTGAACGCATTGCCGATCAGCGCGCTGCCGAGCAGTATGTCATTGATGAGTACACCAAGCTGAAAGCCAGCCTGCGCGAAAGCGCGATGGGTTAAGCTTCCCCTGACGGCCTCCATTCGGAGGCCGTTTTTTTATGCCAATAATCTCTCTATACTGTCCATTCCCTACTCTAAATCTAAATATAAGATGAAACGACTTTTCGCCTTGATGTTGCTAATAACAGGCTTTGTTCATGCCGAAGAGCCTGGCAGTCAGTTTCTGAAGGCAGCCGAATCTGGAGACCGACGCGCACAATACTTTCTCGCCGATACCTGGTTTAGTTCAGGCGATTTGAGCAAAGCCGAATACTGGGCCCAAAAAGCAGCCGACAGCGGTGATGCGGATGCCTGGGCCTTACTGGCGCAAATTAAGATAACCAACCCGGTCAGTCTGGATTATCCACAAGCCAAAACGCTGGCCGAAAAAGCGACCCAGGCAGGTAGTAAGGCGGGGGAAATTACGCTGGCGCGCATTCTGGTGAACACGCAGGCCGGGCACACAGATTACCCCAAAGCGATTACATTGCTGCAAAACGCCTCGGAAAACCTGGAGAACGACTCCGCTGTCGATGCGCAAATGCTGCTCGGACTGATCTACGCCAATGGCGTGGGTATTCCTGCCGACGATGAGAAAGCCACCTGGTATTTCAAGCGCAGCTCGGCCATTTCTCGCACCGGGTATTCCGAATACTGGGCCGGGATGATGTTCTTAAACGGCGAGCAGGGTTTTATTGAAAAGAATAAACAGAAGGCGCTGCACTGGCTGAATCTGAGCTGTACAGAAGGATTCGATACCGGCTGCGAAGAGTTTGATAAGTTAACCAACGGGTAATGGTTTGCATTGCCGGATGAACGTAGTCGTTGTAGGCCTGATAGCGTAGCGCCATCAGGCAACCCGGAGCAGGTTGCCGGATGGCGGCGTTGCCTTATCCGGCCTACAAAGCGGTCTTATCAAACTTACCTAATATTTCACGCTCATAAGCCAGCGCTTTCTTGCGGTCAAACTTGTGTTCCCACTTGGCGATTACCAGTACCGCCAGCGCGTTACCCACCACGTTCAGCGCAGTACGCGCCATGTCGAGAATACGGTCAACACCGGCGATAAATGCCAGACCTTCCAACGGGATCCCCACACTACCCAGCGTCGCCAACAGCACCACAAACGATACGCCCGGCACACCTGCAATCCCTTTCGAGGTTACCATCAGCGTCAGTACCAGCACGATTTCCTGCCACAGCGACAGGTCAATACCGTACAGCTGGGCAATAAAGATAGCGGCGATACTCTGGTACAACGTCGAACCATCCAGGTTGAATGAATAGCCGGTCGGCACCACGAAACTGGTGATTGATGCCGGTGCACCGTAGGCTTCCATTTTCTCAATAATACGCGGCAGTACGCTCTCAGAACTGGCGGTTGAATACGCCAGAATCAGCTCATCCTTCAGGATACGGATTAAGATCCAGATACTCAGACCACAGACACGCGCCACGATACCCAGCACCACCAGTGCAAAGAACAGGATGGCAAAATGCACCAACAGCACCAGCTTCGCCAGCGGCCACAAGGAGGCAAAGCCAAAGTTTGCGACCGTGACGGCAATCAGCGCAAAGACACCGACCGGCGCATAACGCATGACCATGTGGGTCACTTTAAACATGGTTTCGGAGATAGAGCGGAACACGGTAACCAGCGGTTCACGGTGCGTGGCAGGCAGAGAAGACAGACCTAAACCGAACAGCACCGAGAAGAAGATAATCGGCAGCATGTCCCCTTTCGCCATCGACGCAACGATGTTGGTCGGCACCAGTGACAAAATTGTACCCATCAGGCCATGTGCATGACTCTGCACTTCTGCCGTTGTGCTTTGATATTTCGAAATATCCACAGTCGCCAGCTGCGACATATCAACGCCGGTACCTGGCTGGAATACGTTCGCCAGCGTAATACCGAGGATAATCGCCACGGTGGTGATCACTTCGAAATAGATAATGGTTTTGGCGCCAATACGGCCCAGCTGTTTTGCATCCCCCACCCCGGCGATACCCACAATCAGCGTGGAAATCACAATGGGCACGACGATCATTTTAATCAGGTGGATAAAGATATCACCCGCCGGTTGCAGCAGGTTTAACACCAGCCATTCGCGGCTGTCACTATGGTAGTGCAGGTAACTCCCCAGCAAAATGCCCAGCACCATGGCGATGAGGATCTGCCATGCCAGGCTGACTTTCAAATTTTTCATAACAACGGACTTCCTCGATGGAGCGCTATTCCGCATATAAAAATGCGAGAACAGTACATACTGAAAGGGTATGATTTGTGTTGCGTTCGTTTATAGAGTTTTTTAACGCTTATTATCATTATCATTTGCACGCTATCTCGCGCAAGCCTTTCAGAACAGGGGGTTTAGCTGAAATTATGCATAAAAACGCGAGTTTATATCGGTAATCATGAATAACTTTTTGTTATAAAAGAATTTTTATTTGATAAAAAATGAAGAAGTTCTTCCGTGAGTTTTTTTTACCCACTTGTTCGACTGCCTGTTTTTTAAACAGGCAAAATGATACAAATCACAAAAAAAACAAATTTATTTTTGCCGATTCTGCAACAATTTCGCCATATTAATGGAGTCGATCAACTGCGCACGATTCACCCTAGGCGAGTTTAAATCCATTACTTTTTGCCACATTGAAATCGCCTGTGCGTAATCAGCCTGCATAAACGCATCAGAAGCCAACAGCATCAGCGCGGTGACTTCATTGCCGTCCAGCGCCAGGGATTTATCTATCATTTCGCGCGTTTGCGGTGTCATATGCTGTCCGGCCTGGTAATACAATACCGTCGCCAACGCCGAATAGATTTCGGCGTTTTCACCCCGAAAACGCAGCGCCTGCTCATAGGCCAGCAGTGCATTGTGATACGCATTTTGCCAAAGATAATATTCCCCCAGTTGCGCCCATAACACACCGTCCTGTGGCGTGGCACGAATCTGCGACTGCAAAGAAAGCAGCTGTTTTTCCTGAATATTTTCATCAGAGAACGCGTGCAATGGGTCGGCCAGTCGTGCTTGCTCCTGACGGACAGCCTGCCATTTTGGTGTTAACAGATAGCCTCCGATGCAGGCAATAACCATCATCACAACCGCGGTAACCAGCCGTTTTACCGGCATCGGACGAAACGGTGCCACGGCGCGTTCGGAGTGACTCATCGCTCGTCCTCCTCAGTACGCTGGCGCGATCTCACCCGCCAAATCACCACGCCCACCAGCAGCAATAACACGCACGGTAGCGCCCATAGCAGCAGCGTTTGCTCATTCAGTGGGGGGTTATAACGAACGAAATCACCGTAACGCGCGGTCATCCAGGCAGTGATCTCTGCTTCGTTTTTACCCTCTTCAACCATGCTATAAACCTGGTGACGCATACTGACCGCCACCGGCGCATTGGATTCCAGTAAGTTTTGGTTTTGGCATTGTGGACACCGCAGCTGGCTGGCAATAAACAGCGCCTTTTCCTGCTGTTGCGGGTTTGCAAAGCGCCAGGTATCCACAACCTGAGCATGCGTGATGAAAGGTAGAAAAATCAGCAAGAGCATAAGTAACATCGTTTTGCCGGATGGCGGCGTGAACGCCTTATCCGGCCTACCAGGCTTTTCACTCGTAGGCCTGATAAGCGCAGCGCCATCAGGCAATAACTCAGGGCATTTCCTTCCCCGCCAGCCGCTCAGCAGCGCACCAAATACCATCAGCAGTCCTCCCCCCCAAATCCAGCGCACGCCGCTTTGCACGTATAAGCGCATGGCATAACGATCCTGCCCTGTTTTTTCGCCCATTACCGCATACCAGTCATGCAGCAGATTCCAGCGGATACCCGGCTCCATCATTTGCTGGCGACGCGCGGCATAGAAGCGCCGTTCGGGTTGAAGACTGCCGATACGTTTCTCATCCTGCCACAGCGTAATCAGCGCTTTTTCACTGGTGTAGTTGCCTTTGGCTTCCAGATTGAGACGCTCAAAACGGAAGAGATAACCTGCCAGCTCAACCTGCTGGCCCGGACTCAGATTCAGGCTAATCTCCTGGCGACTGCCGCTGGAAAAGACGATCCCCGCCGCGAAAACCAGTACCCCACTGTGCGCTAACAGGGCCGGAAGCTGGCTTCGCAGCGATCCTTTCCAGCTTCTGATGGTTGCGATAACGATGACCGCCAGCATCAATAACCCAAACGGCAACGTGGCGCGGTTAAAGTACGGCGCGCCAACCGAGAGTCGCCCCCAGCCAAACAGACCGTAAATCATGGGATAGAGCGTGCCGATCAGCACAATCAGTAGCACCGCACAAAAAAGCAGTAACGCGATCAGAATGAGCATCTCGCGCGACCAACCGCCGAAACGCGCAGTTTGGCGACCATCCTGTGCCCGCCAGGCGTACAGCCCGAGCGACGCCAGGCTTAAGACGGAAAATAGTGCAAACAGCGGCGCAGCGCGGACATTATCCAGCGCGAAAGCATGAACAGACACCAGGATGCCGGAACGCACAATCAACGTCCCCAGCAGCGATAAAATCAGTGTGACGATGGCCAGCAGCAGCGACCAGTGACGGAAGAGCCCGCGCTGGCGTGAGACATACAAACTGTGCAGCAATGCGCTGGCAGAAAGCCAGGGTAATAAAGAGGCGTTTTCCACCGGGTCCCAGAACCACCAGCCGCCCCAACCCAGCTCGCAGTACGCCCACCAGGAGCCGAGGATGATGCCCAGCGTCAACGCACACCAGCCGGGTAAAGCCCAGCGCCAGCAGACCCATGCAGTTTCTGCGCTAAAGCCGCCACGCAGCAGCGAAGCCAGCGCAACCCCAGCCGCAACCATCAATCCACCGTAACCCAGATAGAGCAGCGGAGGGTGGAGGATGAGCCCAAGATGCTGCAACATCGGATTAAGATCGCGTCCTTCAATGGCTGGTGGGAAGATACGCACGAACGGATCGGACCACACCACGACAAACAACAGCAGTAAGGCCAACATCATTGACAGGACGCAGAGCGTCAGCGGAAAAAGCGCGTCGGTATCACGCCGATAGCGAAGAGCGAACAGCGCGCTCCAGCCGGAAAGAAACAGCACCCACAGCAGCAGCGATCCTTCATGACCGCCCCACACCGCCGCCAGTTTTAGTCCCCACGGCAGCAGGCTATAGCTATGCTGAGCAACATAGACAACCGAGAAGTCGCTGGTCATAAAACAGAAGACCAGAATGGCAAAAGCGATCAGCTGTAGCGTAAATTGCGTCCACGTCCCCACGCAGGCCAACTGCATCACACCCTGCCAGCGCCGGCGGAGCCCCACCAGCGCGACAAGCGGGGTCAACACGTTGACCCCGAAACTTAACAACAGAGCCAGAAAACCGGCTTCAGGAAGGAAGACGTCCAGATATCACCTTACGCAACGGTTAGCTGTCCTGCATACAAAATAAAGAAACGCAGCAGTAAAACACCAGTCAGGCTGGCACCACATACCGCCAGTACGCCATGAAACGTTGAGCTACGATTCGCCCACGGTTTCAACAGCATCGGGAGGATCAGTCCAAGCCCTGCCACACCCAGCCAGAACCACCAGGTCCAGAACCCACCGCCCAAGGCAGCAGCCAGCGCGCGCATTTTGCCGTCATCACCCAGCGCCAGCCCGACAAAGAAAGCCGCCAGCAGGAAGATTTCCAGCCACACCACCGGCGTTTCCATACGGTGGACAAAGTGCGCTTCAGTGCTGTGTGGGTTACTACGATGGCGTAATGCCATGGCGATTAACGCCACTGCAGCACCGGAGGAGATCCCAGAAAACAGGAACAGTACCGGCAGGATCGGGTTATTCAGGAACGGGTAGGATTTCAACGCCGACAGCAAGAACCCGGTGTACGCCCCGAGCAGTACCGCCAGCACCAGCATCACCGTTTCAAGCATCCGGTGGAACGGTGCGATCAACGCCAGCAGTTTCGGCACAATGCTCAGGCGTGGAATGAAGCGCTGTTGTAAGGCAATCACCTCTTTTTCAAAGATTTTTGCCAACCACAGCACCAGCACCACCATGTACAACTGAAACAGCATGACCCCCATCGACATCACTGACGTGAAGCTGTAGTGGAACATCAGCTTCCAGAAAGTCCATGGACGCGTCAGGTGGAATACCAGGATCAGCAGTCCAAGAATAATGGCTCCCGGTCCCAGTACCAGCGTGGTGCGCAGCAACGTGCTGTCAGCACCGCCCGCTTCCGGGTGCAGCCGTCGTAACAATACCGACAGCGTCACCAGCCCGGCAGATATGCCTATCAGAAACAAATAGATGGCAATGGGCCAGTCCCACACCAGTGATTCAAAATGAAATGCAGAAGCGGGTGTCATTGGCTCACCTCCCCATATTTAAAGGGAACGCGGTAGACCTTCGGTTTCGTGCCCAGCGCCAGCTTGTAACGGTAGGTATTTTTCTGGTGCAACAACCGCGAGATTTCGCTGTTGGGGTCGTCCAGATTACCAAACGTCAGCGCTTTCGTCGGACATGACTCCACGCAGGCGGGCTGCTTGCCCGCTTTCAGGTTGGTTTTGCGGCAAAAATCGCATTTATCCGCCGTCTTGCTGACCGGATGAATAAAGCGCACGCGATAAGGACAGGCGGCGATGCAATACTGGCAACCGACGCACAGATCCGGGTTCACATCCACAATGCCGCTGGCGGCATCGCGGTACGATGCCCCCGTCGGGCAGACGTCAACGCAGGGTGCGTGATCGCAGTGCTGGCACGAATGGCGGAAGAAACGATACTTCACATCGGGAAACGTCCCCAGCGGTTCACTGCGAATGATCGTCAGACGCGAGACGCCTTCCGGTACGCTGTTAACTTCCCGACAGGCATCCATGCACGCGGTACAGCCGATGCATAATGACTCATCATGTACCATGCCGTAACGCACGCCATTAATGTTTAACGTCTTCGCTACGACGCGTCCCGCCGTCCCGCTAACAGCCACCAGCGCGCCGACGCCGGTGATAAACTGGCGACGAGAGCAACTCATGGATGCTCCTTAAGCAAGGGAATAGACGCCGGGTTAAAGTTTGGATTGTTACGCTGATCGCTGTGGCAATCGACGCAAATCTTGATCCGTCCTTTATCGCTTAGCGTCTGCATCGTGTCTTGCTTCGGATGCAGTGAGTGACAGCTGGCGCACGCTACTTTCGTCACGTGAACATCGTGCGGCCAGAACGCTTTTTGCAACTGCTCAGGCAGGTGACAGGACATACAGACGCTGTTCTGCTGCTCCACGTTGTACATCGGCTCGTTAAAGCGCATCACATCCTTCACCCCTTCACGGTGGTTTGGAGATGGCTGGCCGTGACAGTTGGTGCAGGTAACCGGCAGTTTATTATTTGGGTTGATGACTTCTGCATGTTTACCATGCATGCCTTCGGTATCCGGCTTGTGACAATCGAGGCACGCCGCATCCGGATTACGCTGTTGGGTGACCGTCCAGCGTTGATCTGACTCCTGCGGGGTTGGCGTGGCGGTTATCCCGCTCAGGCTCCAGAACAGACCTGACGCCAGCACCCCAGCAGTTAATAACGAACGTAATACGCTCATATTCACTCCGTTGAGTTATCCGCCCCTTGCGAGGCGGAATGGGGTTATTGGCTTAACAGACCGTTTTTACGCGCCTGATCTTCCCATTGCGGAATCACCGTTTTGATGAAGTCCTGCTTCTCAGCGTTGATTTGCTGCATGTTCAGACCAATCGCCTGCTGGGCTTTCTCTTTGGTAGAGATATCCGGCAGTGGGATTTCATGCGTGATGCCTTTGGTCGCCAGCAGACGGACCAGTTTGGTACGTGCATCAGCGGCTTTATCCATCGCGCTACCCAGCATCCGCAGACCTTCTTCCGGCGCGTGCATATGGATACCGTGAGAAGCAATCGACAGATCCCAGCGCCATTGTGCGTGGCGAATGTCTTCCAGAATCGGCTTCATTTCCGCTTCCGTCGCACCCGCATCCCACGCAGCCTTCGCTTCGAAGTGCGCATGTACCAGTTGATCTTCAACTTTGATTTTCAGGTCATGAATCGCTTGCTTACGCTCAGCAACCACTTTTTGCAGGGACGCTTTGTCCTGGGTGTGGCAGTTGGCGCAAGTCTGTGGGAAGTTGTCGAACGGGTTACCAATTTTATGGTCGGTGTAGATCTTGCCTTCTGCGTTCTGCACTTTCGGCATGTGACAATCGATACAGGTCACGTTGTTCTTACCGTGAATGCCCGCACTCCAGGTTTCATACTCCGGGTGCTGCGCTTTCAGCATTGGGGTTTTAGACAGAGAGTTGGTCCAGTCAGAGAAAGCTATGTTGTCGTAGTATTTCTCCATGTTCTCGACTTTCATGCCGTCATCCCATGGGAACTTAACGGCTTTGTTCTTACCGTCGAAGTAGTACTCCACGTGGCACTGACCGCAGACCATGGATTGCTGATCGAAGCGGCTGGCTTTTTCAAACGGTTTGCCAATGGTTTCCATCGCTCGCTCGGCATAAGGACGCGACAGCGTCAGTTCCGGTTTCCCTTTCGCGAAATCTGCTGATGCCGTGTTATGGCAGTCAGCACAGCCGAGGTTGTTAACAATTTCCGGGCCGCCACGCGCCCATTTACCGTGGAAGTACCCATCTTCACCGTCTTTCTGGATCAGACGTGCCACATCCGGGCTTTTACAGCTCCAGCAGGCCATCGGCAACGGACCATCTTCAGCCGTTTTTGGCGCACCGGTACGTAACGTTTCACGCACATCGGTAACCGCATACGCGTGTCCACGCGGTTTGTTGTAATCGCGGGAGAAAGGATATCCCGCCCACAGGATCACCAGGCGAGGGTCTTCTGCCAGCGCATCTTCACGGGCTGACTGTTCAGACGTGGCTTTCCAGGAGAGGTATTGATCAGGATGCTGAGGGGCGAAGGTTTCATTCTTCGCTTCAACGGTGACGGTCTTTGCGGGTACAGAGGTTTGCTCAGCGTGAACGGCAGTAATAAATAAAAACGGTAATATCAGGCTGAAGAAACGGCGTACGCGTGATTTTGTCCTTGCCATAGGGGTCTCATCCAGATGTCGCCATTATCTGCAATGGCGGTTCTTTTATTGTTTTCCATAACAGCAACCACACAATACTGTCATGACATTGCTCCACCCTATTTGTAACAAGAAACCCCACAAGAAATGTTGTTTTTAATCAATTGTAAGTGTATGTAAAATACCACTTTAGAGTTATTCACCCCCTCTAACCCCTTACTCTTTTGTCTATACCCGACACAGATCACCTTTTCAAAACCCTCTATATAACCGCATGTTATCGCGATGTTTAATCAATTTTTGCTAGTTCTCTTCAAAATTCAGTTTGCCGCTAATTTGCACAATTCGGTTATTGCGTGATCTGTCGCCCAAATACTAAACAAAACTTGCAAAGCCCCTACATTTAACGTTTGTGCGACATATTATTAACATCCTACAAGGAGAACAAAAGCCATGAGCCAAATACACAAACACGCTATTCCCGCAAATATTGCGGACCGTTGCCTGATCAACCCGGAGCAGTACGAAGCGAAATACCAACAGTCCATTACCGATCCCGACACATTTTGGGGCGAGCAGGGAAAAATTCTTGATTGGATCAAGCCGTACAACCAGGTAAAGAACACCTCTTTTGCCCCTGGCAACGTATCCATTAAATGGTACGAAGACGGCACGCTGAATCTGGCAGCAAACTGCCTTGATCGCCACCTACAGGAAAACGGCGATCGCACCGCCATTATCTGGGAAGGCGATGATGCTACCCAGAGTAAAAATATTACCTATCGCGAACTGCATCGCGATGTCTGCCGTTTTGCTAATACCCTTCTGGATTTGGGGATTAAAAAAGGCGATGTCGTGGCTATTTATATGCCAATGGTCCCGGAAGCCGCGGTTGCCATGCTGGCCTGCGCCCGTATTGGCGCGGTACATTCGGTCATCTTTGGCGGTTTCTCTCCAGAAGCCGTTGCCGGACGTATTATCGATTCCAATTCACGTCTGGTGATCACCGCCGATGAAGGCGTACGTGCCGGGCGCGGTATCCCGCTGAAAAAGAACGTTGATGATGCGCTGAAAAACCCGAATGTGAAGACGGTTGAGCATGTCATTGTCCTCAAACGTACCGGCGGAAAAACGGACTGGAAGGAAGGCCGCGATCTGTGGTGGTCCGATCTTATCGAGAAAGCCAGCCCTGAACATCAGCCGGCAGAGATGAACGCGGAAGATCCGCTGTTTATCCTGTATACCTCTGGTTCAACCGGTAAGCCAAAAGGCGTGCTGCACACCACGGGTGGATATCTGGTTTACGCGGCAACGACCTTTAAGTATGTGTTTGATTACCATCAGGACGATATCTACTGGTGTACCGCTGATGTGGGTTGGGTTACCGGCCACAGCTACCTGCTGTACGGCCCACTGGCCTGCGGTGCCACCACGCTGATGTTTGAAGGCGTACCTAACTGGCCGACCCCGGCGCGTATGTCACAGGTCGTGGACAAGCACCAGGTCACCATCCTCTATACTGCACCAACGGCTATCCGCGCCCTGATGGCAGAAGGTGATAAGGCGATAGAAGGCACTAACCGTTCATCACTGCGCATTTTAGGTTCCGTTGGCGAGCCGATTAACCCGGAAGCATGGGAGTGGTACTGGAAGAAGATCGGTAACGAAAAATGCCCTGTCGTCGATACCTGGTGGCAGACCGAAACCGGGGGGTTCATGATCACCCCACTGCCGGGTGCAACCGAGCTGAAAGCCGGCTCGGCAACGCGTCCATTCTTTGGCGTACAACCGGCCATCGTTGATAACGAGGGCAATCCGCAGGAAGGGGCGACCGAAGGCAACCTGGTGATCACCGACTCCTGGCCGGGTCAGGCGAGAACACTGTTTGGCGATCACGAACGCTTTGAGCAAACCTACTTCTCTACCTTCAAGAATATGTACTTCAGCGGCGACGGCGCACGCCGTGATGAAGATGGTTATTACTGGATAACCGGACGCGTGGATGACGTGCTGAACGTCTCGGGTCACCGCCTGGGTACAGCAGAAATCGAGTCGGCGCTGGTGTCGCATCCAAAGATTGCCGAGGCCGCCGTGGTCGGCATTCCACATAGTATTAAAGGCCAGGCCATTTACGCCTACGTCACGCTGAATCACGGCGAAGAGCCGTCACCTGAGTTGTACGCCGAGGTTCGCAACTGGGTACGAAAAGAAATTGGCCCGCTGGCAACGCCAGACGTGCTGCACTGGACCGACTCACTGCCGAAAACCCGCTCCGGCAAAATCATGCGCCGCATTCTGCGTAAAATCGCGGCGGGCGATACCAGCAATCTGGGCGATACCTCAACCCTTGCCGATCCTGGCGTGGTAGAGAAACTGCTCGAAGAGAAGCAGGCCATCGCGATGCCATCATAACAAAGTCCTGAAAATGCCGGATGGCGACGCGAAAGCGTCTTATCCGGCCTACAAATCTGACCCTACCCTCTCTTCACCGGGGGGGAAATATAAAAAAACCTCCCCCAAAGGATTTCGTGTTACAGGAAGGCGGCAAGCGAGCACATCCCCAGGAGCATAGTTCACTATGTGACTGGGGTGGGCGAGTGCGGCCAACGAACCTGTAGCGCGAAAGACGCAGGGGGACCTCTGGAGAGCTCTGTGATGAATGACCAAATTTATCAGCGGATAGAAGACAGTGCGCGTTTCAGGGAGTTAGTTGAAAAACGGCAACGGTTTGCCACTATTCTGTCCATCATCATGCTGGCAGTTTATATCAGCTTTATTTTACTGATTGCTTTTGCACCTGGCTGGCTGGGCACCCCACTGCATGCGGGAACCAGCGTTACCCGAGGTATCCCTATTGGCGTCGGCGTGATCCTTATTTCCTTTATCCTGACCGGGATCTACATCTGGCGGGCAAACGGTGAATTCGACCGTCTTAACAACGCGGTTCTGCACGAGGTTAAAGCATCATGAAGAGAGTCCTGACGGCGCTTGCCGCCACGCTGCCCTTCGCTGCGAACGCGGCGGATGCTATTAGCGGTGCAGTCCAACGCCAGCCAACGAACTGGCAGGCGATTATCATGTTCCTGATTTTCGTCATCTTTACGCTCTGTATTACCTACTGGGCGTCTAAACGTGTGCGTTCGCGTAATGACTATTACACCGCAGGCGGCAACATTACCGGCTTCCAGAACGGGTTAGCAATTGCAGGCGACTATATGTCGGCGGCCTCGTTCCTCGGGATTTCCGCACTGGTCTTTACCTCAGGATATGACGGGCTGATTTACTCGCTCGGCTTCCTCGTCGGCTGGCCGATCATTCTGTTCCTGATTGCTGAACGCCTGCGTAACCTCGGTCGCTACACCTTTGCCGACGTGGCCTCTTATCGCCTGAAGCAAGGTCCCATCCGTATTCTGTCAGCATGTGGATCGCTGGTGGTGGTCGCGCTGTATCTGATCGCGCAGATGGTTGGCGCAGGCAAGCTGATTGAACTGCTGTTTGGTCTGAACTATCACATTGCCGTGGTGCTGGTTGGCGTACTGATGATGATGTACGTGCTGTTCGGCGGCATGTTGGCGACCACCTGGGTGCAAATCATCAAAGCGGTACTGCTGCTGTTCGGTGCCAGCTTTATGGCTTTCATGGTCATGAAACATGTCGGCTTCAGCTTCAACAATCTGTTCACTGAAGCAATGGCGGTACACCCGAAAGGCTCCGCAATCATGAGTCCAGGCGGGTTGGTTAAAGATCCGATATCCGCGCTGTCGTTAGGCCTCGGTCTGATGTTCGGTACGGCAGGCTTGCCGCATATTCTGATGCGCTTCTTCACGGTCAGCGATGCCCGCGAAGCACGTAAGAGTGTGTTCTATGCGACCGGTTTTATGGGGTATTTCTACATCCTGACCTTTATCATCGGCTTTGGTGCCATCATGCTGGTCGGTGCAAATCCGGCGTATAAAGATGCTGCAGGCGCGCTGATCGGTGGTAACAACATGGCGGCAGTGCATCTGGCTAACGCGGTGGGCGGTAACCTGTTCCTCGGCTTTATCTCCGCCGTAGCATTTGCCACTATCCTAGCGGTGGTTGCCGGTCTGACGCTCGCGGGCGCATCGGCGGTGTCGCACGATCTGTACGCTAACGTGTTCCGCAAAGGCGCGACCGAACGTGAAGAACTGCGCGTCTCGAAAATTACCGTACTGGTATTGGGTGTCATTGCCATCGTGCTCGGCGTGCTGTTCGAAAATCAGAATATCGCCTTCATGGTAGGTCTGGCATTTGCCATCGCGGCAAGCTGTAACTTCCCCATCATTCTGCTCTCCATGTACTGGTCAAGACTGACCACGCGTGGTGCCATGATGGGCGGCTGGTTAGGTCTGCTGACTGCCGTTGTGCTGATGGTACTTGGTCCAACAATTTGGGTACAAATCCTCGGTCACGAAAAAGCCATTTTCCCGTATGAATATCCGGCGCTGTTCTCGATAAGCGTTGCATTCCTCGGGATCTGGTTCTTCTCTGCCACGGATAACTCAGAAGAAGGTAACCGTGAGCGTGAGCAGTTCCGTGCTCAGTTCATCCGTTCCCAGACCGGGTACGGCGTGGAGCAAGGTCGCGCGCATTAATCTCACTTATCCTCCGGCTTTCGGGCCGGAGGATATCACCGAATCTCAGAACATCACCCTCGCAACCAGCGGGGCAACCAGCACCATCACCACACCGGACAGCATCATCACCAGACTTGCCACTACGCCTTCCTGCTGACCAAGCTCATACGAGCGAGCCGTACCTGCACCGTGCGATGCTGCGCCAAACCCTGCCCCTTTGGCCATACCTTCACGGATGGAAAGCCGTAAAAACAACACATCGCCGACCGCCATACCGAATACACCGGTCACCACCACAAACAACGCCACCAGATCTGGCTGCCCACCCAAGGGTTCTGCCGCTGCCAGCGCAAAAGGCGTGGTGACGGAACGCACCGCCAGGCTACGTTGGATCTCATCAGGCAGCATAAACAGACGCGCCAGCCACACGGAACTGGTGACAGCCACCAGCGTTGCCGTGATCACCCCCGCCGTCAACGACATCCAGTGGCGCTTAATCACCGCGAGGTTATCGTAAACCGGAACAGCGAAGGCTATGGTCGCGGGACCTAATAGCCACAGCAGCCAGTGTGATTCGCCAATATAGTTTTGCCAGGAGATATGTCCGAAGACCAGCATCAGCACCAGTAACGCTGGCGTGAGAACCAGCGGCATCAGCGGCAATTTGCGAAAACGGCGATACAGACGCTTGTTGGCAAAATAGATACCCAGTGTAATCACCAGACACAGCACGCTTAGCTGGAAGTTACTCACGGTTTAACCTGCTCATTTCATAGCGGTACACTTTATCCACCACCCACGCGGTTGCGCCGAGAACCATCAGCGTGCTTATCGCAATGACAGCAAAAATACGCCAGCCATCGACCAACAACAGCTGCGTATAGTTGACGACGGCAACCACCGCTGGAACAAAAAATAGTAGCATTTCAGCCAGTAACCAGCGGGCGCCGGCGCGTATCCAACTCAGCGGGATGATCCGACAGACAATCAGCGCCAACATCAGCACCATCCCAACCAGATTGGCGGGAAGCGGTAAATGCAGCCAGGAGACAAGATATTGAGCAAATACAAATAAACCTGCGTACAACAGCACCTGGACAGGTATCTGAAGTCGGTGAATGACAGCAGGCGTCACGCGGCTTATCGCCACAGCCATGAGGGTATGTCCTTAAAAAATAGAGAGCGCCAGTATAGAGAGCCCCCGTCCAGGACTGAAATGAATTAAACTCATTGCAGGCATAGTCTTAAGGAATAATCATGGATATCAGAACACTGCGATATTTTGTTGAGGTGGTGCGTCAGCAGAGCTTTACCCGCGCAGCGGAGAAGCTTTTTGTCACCCAACCCACCATCAGCAAAATGTTGAAGAACCTTGAAGACGAGCTGAACTGCACGCTGTTAATCCGCGACGGACGACGGCTGTTGCTGACCGATACCGGACAGGTTGTTTTTGAGCGCGGTCTGGCGATTTTGGCCGAGTTTCGCCAGCTTGAAGCCGAACTTAGCGACATTAACCACCTGAACAAAGGGCTATTACGCCTTGGTATCCCGCCAATGGTCGGTATGTTGATGGCAGGTCCCATCAGCCTGTTTCGCCAGCGTTATCCCGGCGTTGAACTTAAAGTATCAGAGTTTGGCGGCTTAACCGTCCAGCAGGCAGTAATGAACGGTGATTTGGATGTCGCAATGACGGCACTTCCGGTTGAAGAAGAGAGTGGGCTGGCAACCTTGCCGCTTTTCAGTCATCCGCTCTGCGTGCTGGTCCCGCGCTCGGGCCAGTGGACAACCTGCGAATCCATTTCCCCCGAGGCGCTGGCGGAACACCCACTGCTTATCTACAACGAAGATTTCGCCCTGAGCCGTCAGTTACTGGAACTGTTTAACCAGCACGATGTAAAACCCCGCATCGCGGTACGTAGCGGGCAGTGGGATTTTCTGGCGGCCATGGTGCAAGCCGGGGTCGGTATCGCCATTTTACCGGAGCCAATTTGCCAACGGCTGGACAAACAGACGCTGCGCTGGATTCCGCTGGAGAGCGATTTACGCTGGCAACTCGGCATGATTTGGCGTGAAGGTGTGTATCTCTCGCACAGCGCTCAGGCGTGGCTGACATGCTGCGAAGGGTTCTGGCTAACGCAAGAATCGTAAGTGCCGGATGCGGCGTAAACGCCTTATCAGGCCTACATCGGTTTTGTAGGCCTGATAAGCACAGCGCCATCAGGCTCGTTCACCTGTACGGAGGTCCATCATATTCCCCGCCCAGTTTTTCGGATACAACCCCGATTTAACATCACGATGAAACGTTGAAAAAGGCCATGACTTCACCTGCCGCACCCAACCGTGTTTCACAGGATTGATATAAATGTAATCCACATGCTGGCAATAATCGCGCGCATCACGAATGGTATGTTCCCAAAAGCGGGGTTGCCAGATATGCCGGCGGATAACGATCGGGTGAAATGCTTTTTAATTTCCCGCCAACGAGAGGAAAAATCAGCGTCGCTATCAGGTAACGTCCATATGCAATGCATATGCTCAGGTAAAACCACCCACGCATTGATTTGAAAAGGCATAACCTTCTTTACCGCCGAAATAGCGCAGCGAAGCTGGTTAATGTTGGATGTCAAAAGATGGCTTCTACGGTCCTGTAAATTCACCGTAAAAAACCATGTTCCACCGCTGATGTAATGGCGCCGATAGTTAGACATGTTTCCCCCTTTTCTCAACCGTATGGAGAAAAGAGGGAATCGACAAGAAAGATGGATTGGTTCAGGAAAGCCGCTCGCAAATTACACGATGAATAATTTTTTGCAGACCTGAAGGCTGTGCACCATCAGGTACATTCTTCGCCGGATGCGGCTAACGCCTTATCCGGCCTACATCGCTATTGCCGGTTTTGTAGGCCTGATAAGCGTAGCGCATCAGGCACACCTTTCGCCGGATGCGGCTACCGCCTTATCCGGCCTACATCACTATTGCCGGTTTTGTAGGCCTGATAAGCGTAGCGCATCAGGCACACCTTTCGCCGGATGCGGCTACCGCCTTATCCGGCCTACATCGCTATTGCCGGTCTTGTAGGCCTGATAAGCGTAGCGCATCAGGCACACCTTTCGCCGGATGCGGCTACCGCCTTATCCGGCCTACATCGCTATTGCCGGTCTTGTAGGCCTGATAAGCGTAGCGCATCAGGCACACCTCTCGCCGGGTGCGGCTACCGCCTTATCCGGCCTACATCACTATTGCCGGTCTTGTAGGCCTGATAAGCGTAGCGCATCAGGCACACCTTTCGCCGGGTGCGGCTAACGCCTTATCCGGCCTACATCGCTATTGCCGGTTTTGTAGGCCTGATAAGCGTAGCGCATCAGGCACAACCTTCGCCGGATGCGGTTAACGCCTTATCCGGCCTACATCACTATTGCCGGTCTTGTAGGCCTGATCAGCGTAGCGCATCAGGCACACCTCTCGCCGGATGCGGCTAACGCCTTATCCGGCCTACATCGCTATTGCCGGTCTTGTAGGCCTGATAAGCGTAGCGCATCAGGCACACCTTTTGCCGGGTGCGGCTAACGCCTTATCCGGCCTACATCACTATTGCCGGTCTTGTAGGCCTGATAAGCGTAGCGCATCAGGCACTACCGTTTATTGATTCTCAATCAACAACGCTTCCAGCAAATCCAGGTCGTGCAGCAGTTTTTGCAGCGTTTCGTTGCTGATTTCGCGCGTGGCGCGCAGGTGATACAGTTCTGCTCGTTCCGAACGCAATGCCGCCAGGCGGAAACGTCGCTCGAGGTTCTCTTCCTGTAATGAGCTTTCCACATCGTTACGTCCATCGACGCGACGACGCAGGTTACCGATTACACGAGAGCTCACTTCGGTCAGCAGTTGATTATCAATATTCTCTTCGCTGTCCGCCGCCAGACGTTCTTCCATTTTCTGGATAGCAACAATCGCGACTTCCGCCGTCGCAGCACGGGCTATCCGTTCTTCTTTCAGTTGCTGTGAGTGATCTGCCACTTCCAGGTGTTGCAGCAGAATCGGTAGCATCACCACACCGACAAACAGCGAGAACAGGATCACGCCCGCGGCAAGGAATACTAACTCGTAGCGCGCCGGGAAGCCGCTACCATCCGGCAACAGCAGCGGGATGGAGAGCACACCGGCAAGCGTAATCGCCCCGCGAACACCCGCAAAGGAGGCGATCAGGATTTCACGCGTTGTCCAGGAACCAAACTCCATGGGCTTTTTCTTCAGGAAGCGCAGACTGAATTTTTTCATCGTCCACAGCCAGCCAAAACGCACCAGCATCAGCGCCACGTAAATCAGCACGATATCGGTAAACAGCATCCAGGTTTCAACGTTCGGATCGGCTTCTGCCGCCACCAGCGAAGACTCCAGAATCCCCGGTAATTGCAGCCCTAACAGCAGGAAGACCATGCCGTTAAAGACGAACTCCAGCATTGCCCAGGTGCTGTTAGCACGTAAACGCATCGCCAATGGCGCACGACGCATTACGCCTGAACGGGTTATCGTCATCCCGGCTGCGACCGCCGCGAGGATCCCGGAAACACCGATGTGTTCGGCAATCAGATAAGAAGCAAACGGCAGCAGGAACAGCAGAACGATTTGCGTTGCTGGCTCATCACCACCCCAGCGGCTAAGAAAGCGCAGAGAGCGTCCATACAACCAGCTGACGACAAAACCCGCCAGGATGCCGCCAATCGCTACCTTGAAGAACTCAACCGTCGCTCCGCCGACGGTAAACACCATCGTCCCCATTGCCACGGCCACAGCAAATTTCAGCGATACCAGGCCAGACGCATCGTTCATCAACGCTTCGCCCTGCAGGATACCCATGATTTTCTTCGGTATACGCCCCTCGCCTACAATGCCAGAAAGGGCAACGGCATCGGTTGGCGACAGCACTGCGGCCAGCGCAAAAGCGGGGATCAGCGGAATCCCCGGGACCAGCCAATAAATCATAAAACCAATGCCGACCACCGTAACCAATACGAGCGCCAGTGCCAGACCGAAGATCTCTCGTCCATGCTCCAGAAACTCTCGCGTTGGCGTTTTCCAGCCATCGGCAAACAGCAACGGCGGGATGAACAGAACCAAAAACAGTTCAGGGTCAAATTCCACATGCAAACCAAACGTCGGCCACGCCAGCAACGCGCCAATGGCGATCTGCATAAGGGGTAAAGGGAGTTGGAAGGGTAATACGCGAGTAAATACCCCCGACAACGAGACCACAAGGGTCATGATGAGTATGGTAAAAAAGATTTCCATGCGTTCCCTGTTTGCGATGTTTCTTATGATTAGTGATGAGAGGCGTCGTGCCTCAATTCTATCTACTCGAGAGTAACGCAAAAGACAACGAGTGTGTTCTGAAAATAAAAACGGGCGGCAAAAGCCACCCGTTTTCAGGATCAAGAGCGTATCGGGATTAAATAGCCCAACCGCCCGCATAGAATGCTACCAGCGCCACGGCAATGACCACCGTTCCGATATTCAGTTTGCGCCATTCGCCGGAAACAATACGGCCAATAACCAGAGTGGCAAAACCGATCATAATACCGGTAACGATATTACAGGTCAGCACGATAAAGACGGCGGTAATCAGTCCCGCCATCGCATCGACGAAGTCGGTAAAGTCGATTTTCGCCACGTTGCTCAGCATCAGCAGACCAACATACATCAGGGCCGGCGCCGTTGCGTAAGCAGGAACAAGGTAAGAGAGCGGAGAAAGGAACAGGATCAGCAGGAACAGAACACCTACGGTGATCGCCGTCAGACCGGTTTTACCACCTGCCGCGGTACCCGCTGCAGATTCAATGTAAACCGCCGCCGGAGCTGCCCCTACCAGACCAGAGAACACGCTGCTCAGGGAGTCCGTCGTTAACGCTTTGCCACCATCGATAATCTGACCGTCTTTATCCAGCAGATTCGCCTGACCCGCAACCGCGCGGATGGTTCCGGTCGCATCAAAGACCGCAGTCATAACCAGCGCCAGCACGCTCGGCAGGACGACAGGGTTCAGCGCTCCCATAATGTCCAGGCTGCCAATCAGAGAGTTACCTTCAGCATCACTCAAAGAAGGCATGGCGAAAATACCGGAAAAATGCACCGCGGGATCGAAAATCAGACCAACAACGGAAATACCAATAATGGTCAACAGTATGCCACCCGGTACTTTCAGTTTTTCGAGGCCAATAATCACCGCCAGACCAATCAGCGACATAATGACCGGGAAGGTGTCGAAGTCACCCAGCGCAACCGGCAGGCCGTCCAGCGGGTTCTTAATGACCAGACCAACACCGTTTGCCGCAATCAGCAGCAGGAACAGGCCGATACCAATACCTGTACCATGCGCAACGCCCTGTGGCAGATTGCGCAGGATCCAGCTACGGATACCTGTCGCGGAAATGATGGTAAACAAAACACCCATCAGGAATACCGCGCCCAGCGCAACAGGTACGCTAATATGCTGCCCCAGCACCAGGCTGAACGCGGTAAACGCCGTCAACGAAATGGCACAACCAATCGCCAGCGGCAGGTTTGCCCACAACCCCATCACAATAGAGCCGACACCGGCGACCAGGCAGGTTGCCACAAATACAGCGGCAGGCGGGAAACCGGCTTTACCCAGCATTCCTGGAACCACGATAACAGAGTAGACCATTGCCAGAAACGTCGTTAATCCGGCAACGACTTCCTGTCGAACAGTACTGCCACGGTGCGAAATTTTAAACCAGGCGTCGAGTGAACCGCCGGTACGCGCTGAAGGCGTAGACATAGAAAACATCCCCTGAGAGTTTATTTTTCGTCATTATGCGTGCTGGACAATCCACTGCCTGCTTAACGTTTTCTCCCTGTGCCAGGTTTGCGTCAGTAGGGGTGTCGCAAAAAAGCAAACGTTTAGCTCCGCGCATAAAAAACGGGTGGTAAAAAAAAGCAAACGATTATCTAGCGATCATGTGCCGGTTTTCAACTGAACTTTGCCGCTTTTTACTCATTTCTTCTTATAACGCACAAGAAATAGCCAGTCGATGCGCAAACGTTATCGTCAATGCGCAATCTGGCAACAAATTTCGCGCAGTTATTACAACCTCGACAGTTGCCTTTCACGTTCACTCGCGCAAAAAAATGGATGAAGATGCGGAAAATTTTTCGGCTAAAAAATCACCAATTGACTGGTAAATAGACGGGGGTGGCATACACTTACCTTATCAACACAAGCCGGAACCTCCCCTAATGTGCTCGACTGAGGGGTGTTGATGTCGGGGGAAACCCTCCCGTGAACCAGCGGGATAGAGTGAAAGACAAAGACCGGAACCAAACTAAAGCGCCCTCTGTGGCGCTTTAGTTTTATACCCGTCACATATTTCAAACCCATCAATCATCTTCCAGCAGGCGCGCCCCGGTTCCCTGCTCGCCAAGCTGGTCGCCTGGGTTACGCAACGGGCAATCGCTGCGCGATAAACAACCGCAACCAATACAACCATCCAGCTCATCGCGTAATGCCACCAGAGTATGAATACGTCGGTCCAGTTCTTCACGCCATTGCGACGAGAGCTGCTTCCACTCTTTGGCACTGAGTGAATGCCCTTCAGGTAATACCCCTAACGCATCGCCAATCGTTGCCAGTGGGATCCCGATGCGTTGAGCAATCTTGATAATCGCAACATAACGCAACACATCACGTTTGTATCGACGCTGATTGCCACTGTTGCGCATACTGCTGATTAACCCTTTGCTTTCATAGAAGTGCAAAGTTGATACCGCTACACCGCTACGTTTTGCGACTTCACCTGGCGTGAGCAGCGCTTTTATCCGGGGTAATTTCTTTTCCATAAATCGCTTTACCTCAAGTTAACTTGAGGAATTATACTCGCCCACAGACAAAACGACGAATCGAATACTGAGAAAGAGGCAGCCCTATGTCCCATCAGCAGATAATTCAGACCCTTATTGAATGGATTGATGAACATATCGATCAACCGCTGAACATTGAGGCGGTGGCGAAAAAATCAGGTTACTCGAAGTGGTATTTACAGAGGATGTTCCGCACGGTGATGCGTCAGACGTTGGGTGACTATATCCGCCAGCGCCGACTTTTGTTAGCCGCCGTGGAACTACGGACGACCGAACGACCTATTTTCGATATCGCAATGGATCTCGGCTATGTGTCGCAACAAACGTTCTCACGGGTGTTCCGTCGCGAGTTTGATCGCACTCCCAGCGACTACCGTCATCGCCTGTAAGATTATTGCCCGCTCTGCGTCAGTATGGCGGGCGAGCGCTGTAGCCAGTGCATAAACTCCTGCGGCGGTAACGCTTTCGCAAAGTACCACCCCTGACAATACTGAACGCCACGTTCAAGCAGCCATTCAATTTGATCTGCCGTTTCCACCCCTTCAGCAATTGTCTTCAGATGTAAGCTTTGCGCCATCTCGATGATATGTTCGGCAATCAGGTGGCTGGTACTGTTGGTCGCCAGCGTACTAATAAAAGATTTATCAATCTTCAGGATATCCACGTTCAGTGCCGCCAGGTTGTGCAGATTGGAATATCCCGTCCCAAAATCATCAAATGCCACTTCATAACCTGCCTGACGGAATGCCTGGATTACCGGGGTCATTTTCTGCACATCAATAAATCCACGTTCCGTCACTTCGACTTTAATTTGCTGAGCAGCCACTGAGTAATCACGCGCTTTCTCAGCGATCAGGGCAATCAGTCGGGATGAATGGAAATCAGAAGCTGAGAGGTTAATTGAGATATAAATCTGGGGATGCGCAGAAAGAAAATACCCTAAATCATTGAACACTTCTTCGACCACGTAATCCGTGATCCTTTCAATCATGCCTTCTTTTTCAGCCAGCGGAATAAATTCCGTCGGGCTCATGACCTCACCTTTGCAACCTGGCCAACGCATCAGCGCTTCGGCCCCCACACATTGACCATTCTTGATATCGATGATCGGCTGGTAATGCAGGCGTAGCTGGCGCTTTTCCAGTGCACGTCTTAGCAAACGACGAGGGGAATGGTACTGCTGGCGCGTGCGCCACCACATCAACAGCATCAGAATGCTGCAGATCACTCCAAAGGGGACCGTTAGTGCGGCTTCGTGATAGAAATTTTGATGGACGCGATCGCTGGTAGTCGAAACAATAATCGCGATCGGGCGCTTCTCAGAACGAACGATGGTATAGAACCGATCGTCCAGTTGGAAGGTAGAGGCTTTACCGCGCACCAGTGGCAGAAATTGCTTAACATGCGCCTGATTGCTGGCGGAGAAGAAAGTATCCGTTATCGTGTCATAGACGCCCCACAATAGGCCAGGGTCATCTGACATGACTTCGCTGTAAGATAATGGGTTAATGACTACGACGTAGTTTCCTCTTTGCATATACGTCATGTTGTAGCCAGAGAAAAAAGGCGTATCGCGATAGTAATAGATCGAAACGTCCGGCGTACGTTTATAGTCAGCGGTTGGCATAATATAGGGAACTGACGGCGCCATCGACGTAGAGCACAAAAAATGATCAGCTTGTGCATAAATTAGCTCGCTGATATATAAACGCCCGCGAATAATATTCAGCATACTTTTCTGATGTGCAGGGGTACACATCTTGCCCTGATACAGTTGAGCCATATCACGCGCTAAATCGGCTTGCTGGATCACCAGTTCCGTTTTATTTAACACCAGTTGAGCAAAAGAGCGGAGTTGAGTGCGGGTTTCGGACATCGCCCGGATATGAGCAAACCATAGCGCCAGCACCACGGGGAGCAATACCACCGTGAGCGTGCCGAGGAGCTTCAGCATCTTGCTTTGCGCACTGAGATTCATGTCAGCCCTATTTCCCTGTTTCGTATATGCCAGTACCCATCAAGGCAGGATGCTATAAACACCAGCTGGTTAAGTTGCATGAATCTATCAACATTATCAACAGACGTCTCTATGTAAAAGTCTGATAATAGTGGATGATGATATTATTTTCCCGTAAGGCAAACTTAAAGTTACGCTTATTTTGCAACATCATTATCAAGAAGGAGTAATGTTTTACACGCGTTATACTGACGGCACGTATAAAACACATTAACTTTTTTAACGATTAATTTCGGATAAAGAAAACAAGCAACATGAATGCATCTTACATAACGCATAATTTATTATTCGTTTATGAACCCAAATAACCACACAACAACAATGGGTAATGGCAGGCAAAAATAACGTCAGATACTGGTGAACAAACGAGCGGTTGTGATATAGTTCACAGAATTAATGTAACAGAAACATTGTTTCATTCATGTTATTGCCCGTCGATAGCCAGAGTACCACACCCTCTGTGAACACCCCCGCGCTGTCCTGGGCATCAAGACTTTCTGAGGACGTTTTTCATGGCAACAATAACAACTGGCGTGGTTCTTCTGCGGTGGCAACTGCTCAGCGCAGTACTGATGTTTTTAGCCAGTACGCTCAATATTCGTTTTCGTAAATCAGATTATGTTGGACTGGCCGTTATCAGTAGCGGTTTAGGGCTTGTTTTTGCCTGCTGGTTTGCAACCGGATTACTCGGTATCACCCTGGTAGATGTATCCACTATCTGGAATAACATCGAATCCGTGATGCTCGACGTGATGAGCCATACTCCGCCAGACTGGCCGATGGTGTTGAACTGATAACAGAAAGGAATGGGGTTACCCCGACACTGGGGCAACCCTGATCAACGAAATAAAGCAGAGGGATTAGAACGGAATATCGTCGTCGAAATCCATCGGCGGTTCGTTAGACGGTGCTGCCGGAGCGGATTGCTGCGGGCGAGACTGTGCGCCACCGCTGAACTGGTTGCCGCCTTGTGGCTGCTGAGGCTGACCCCAACCACCCTGCTGCTGACCACCACCTGCCGGTGCGCCGCCGCCCTGACGACCACCCAGCATTTGCATGGTGCCGCCAACGTTAACAACGACTTCAGTGGTGTATTTTTCTACGCCGGATTGATCGGTCCATTTGCGAGTACGCAGTTGGCCTTCAATATAGACCTGAGAACCTTTACGCAGATATTCGCTGGCGACTTCCGCCAGTTTGCCGAACAGCACAACACGGTGCCACTCAGTCTGCTCTTTCATTTCGCCGGTCGCTTTATCACGCCAGGATTCGGAAGTAGCCAGCGTAATGTTGGCAACTGCGCCACCATTCGGCATATAGCGTACTTCCGGGTCCTGGCCCAGATTACCGACGAGAATCACCTTGTTTACGCCTCTGCTGGCCATGATCGTGTCTCCTGAAAAACGTTACTGAATAAGTGTAAGCGCGGGATTGTAGCATTTCCAATAGCGCTTTTACTACGTTGCGAAGTTGATTCCAGTAAACAACCTCAGCCAGACATTGTTGCACAGACGCCTGTGTTTTGCATTCCAATACTGTATATCCATTCAGGTCAGGTTGTGTCATAATTAACCGTTTGTGATCGCCGGTAGCAACATGCAGCCAGGCAAAAAAGCGTTTAATCCGGGAAAGATGAATGGATAAGATCGAAGTTCGGGGCGCCCGCACCCATAATCTCAAAAACATCAACCTCGTCATCCCGCGCGACAAGCTGATTGTCGTCACCGGGCTTTCGGGCTCAGGCAAATCTTCGCTCGCTTTCGACACCTTGTATGCCGAAGGGCAGCGTCGTTACGTTGAATCCCTTTCCGCGTACGCACGTCAGTTTCTGTCGCTGATGGAAAAACCGGACGTCGACCACATTGAGGGGCTCTCTCCCGCCATCTCAATCGAGCAGAAATCGACGTCGCATAACCCGCGATCCACGGTTGGGACAATTACCGAAATTCACGATTATCTGCGCCTGCTGTATGCCCGCGTTGGCGAGCCACGCTGCCCGGATCACGACGTGCCGCTGGCGGCGCAAACGGTCAGCCAGATGGTAGACAACGTCCTGTCGCAGCCAGAGGGCAAACGCCTGATGCTGCTGGCACCAGTAATTAAAGAACGCAAAGGTGAGCACACCAAAACGCTGGAAAACCTGGCAGGCCAGGGCTATATCCGCGCACGTATTGATGGTGAAGTGTGCGACCTTTCCGATCCGCCTAAGCTTGAGCTGCAAAAGAAACACACTATCGAAGTGGTGATTGACCGCTTCAAGGTACGAGACGATCTCACTCAACGTCTGGCCGAATCGTTTGAGACCGCACTGGAGCTTTCCGGTGGTACAGCAGTGGTCGCTGATATGGATGACCCGAAAGCAGAAGAGCTGCTCTTCTCCGCCAACTTCGCCTGCCCTATTTGTGGCTATAGCATGCGCGAACTGGAGCCACGGTTGTTCTCGTTCAACAACCCGGCAGGCGCGTGTCCGACCTGCGATGGTCTTGGCGTGCAGCAGTACTTCGACCCGGACCGTGTGATCCAGAACCCGGAACTGTCGCTGGCAGGCGGGGCGATTCGTGGCTGGGATCGCCGTAATTTCTATTACTTCCAGATGCTTAAGTCTCTGGCTGAGCACTATCAATTCGATGTAGAAGCCCCGTGGGCCAGCCTGAATCCTGCGGTCCACAAAGTGGTGCTATACGGTTCCGGCAAAGAGAATATCGAATTCAAATACATGAACGATCGTGGCGATACGTCCGTACGTCGCCACCCGTTTGAAGGTGTATTGCACAATATGGAACGTCGCTATAAAGAGACGGAATCCAGTGCAGTCCGCGAAGAGTTAGCCAAGTTTATCAGTAACAGACCTTGCGCCAGCTGTGACGGAACCCGTTTACGCCGGGAAGCCCGTCACGTGTTTGTCGAGAATACGCCATTGCCTGCGATTTCCGACATGAGCATCGGCCATGCAATGGATTTCTTCAACAACCTGAAACTTGCAGGTCAACGGGCGAAGATTGCTGAGAAAATCCTCAAAGAGATCGGCGACCGCCTTAAGTTCCTGGTCAACGTAGGCCTGAACTATCTGACACTGTCCCGTTCAGCAGAAACACTCTCCGGTGGCGAAGCACAACGTATTCGTCTGGCAAGCCAGATTGGCGCAGGTCTGGTCGGTGTGATGTACGTGCTGGATGAACCGTCAATCGGTCTGCATCAGCGTGATAACGAACGCCTGCTCGGGACACTTATCCATCTGCGCAATCTGGGTAACACCGTGATTGTGGTTGAACACGATGAGGATGCCATTCGCGCCGCCGACCACGTTATCGACATTGGCCCAGGTGCAGGCGTTCACGGTGGTCAGGTTGTGGCCGAAGGGACGCTGGAAGACATCATGGCCGTACCGGAATCGTTAACCGGCCAGTACATGAGCGGTAAGCGTAAGATTGAAGTGCCAAAACAACGTGTTGCGGCTGATCCGGAAAAAGTGCTGAAGCTGACTGGCGCACGCGGCAACAACCTGAAAGATGTCACCCTGACGCTGCCGGTGGGTCTGTTCACCTGTATTACCGGCGTGTCCGGTTCCGGGAAGTCGACGCTGATTAACGACACATTATTCCCGATTGCCCAAACTCAGCTTAACGGCGCCACGCTGGCAGAGCCCGCGCCATACCGGGATATTCAGGGTCTGGAACATTTCGACAAAGTGATCGACATTGACCAAAGCCCGATTGGTCGTACACCGCGTTCCAACCCGGCAACCTACACCGGCGTGTTTACGCCAGTGCGCGAACTGTTTGCCGGCGTACCGGAATCCCGTGCGCGTGGTTACACGCCAGGTCGTTTCAGCTTTAACGTTCGTGGTGGGCGCTGCGAGGCCTGCCAGGGCGATGGCGTGATCAAAGTCGAAATGCACTTCCTGCCAGATATTTACGTGCCGTGCGACCAGTGTAAAGGTAAGCGTTATAACCGTGAAACGCTGGAGATTAAGTACAAAGGCAAGACCATCCACGAAGTGCTGGATATGACGATTGAAGAAGCTCGCGAGTTCTTCGATGCTGTTCCTGCGCTGGCGCGTAAGCTGCAAACGTTGATGGATGTTGGCTTGACGTACATTCGACTGGGCCAGTCCGCGACCACGCTTTCTGGCGGTGAAGCCCAGCGTGTGAAGCTGGCGCGTGAGCTGTCAAAACGCGGTACCGGGCAGACGCTGTATATTCTTGATGAGCCAACAACCGGGCTACATTTTGCCGATATTCAGCAACTGCTTGACGTGTTGCATCAGCTCCGGGATCAGGGCAACACCATTGTGGTGATTGAGCACAATCTGGACGTGATTAAAACAGCCGATTGGATTGTCGACCTCGGTCCGGAAGGGGGTAGCGGCGGCGGCGAAATTCTGGTCTCTGGTACGCCAGAAACAGTTGCTGAGTGTGAAGCCTCACACACGGCCCGCTTCCTCAAACCGCTGCTGTAATAGCGCTGAACTTATCAGGCCTGCAGTATAGCCGTAAATATTGTAGGCCGGATAAGGTCTTGCACCGCACCCGGCAATGGCAGTGCCTGATGGCGCTGTGCTTATCAGGCCTACGAAACGGACCGAAAATACATAAATAGCCGTAGGCCGGATAAGGCGCTTGCACCACACCCGGCAATGGCTGTGCCTGATGGCGCTGTGCTTATCAGGCCTACGAAACGGACCGAAAATACATAAATAGCCGTAGGCCGGATAAGGCGCTTGCGCCGCACCCGGCAACGGTTGCGCCTGATGGCGCTGTGCTTATCAGGCCTACGAAACGGACCGAAAATACATAAATAGCCGTAGGCCGGATCAGGCGCTTGCGCCGCATCCGGCAACGGTTGCGCCTGATGGCGCTGTGCTTATCAGGCCTACGAAACGGGTCGAAAATACATAAATAGCTGTAGGCCGGATAAGGCGCTTGCGCCGCATCCGGCGAAACGGATCAGGGTTGCGCCAGTATCCGGCGTTTATCTTCCGGTAGCGTGTTCACCGCCTGCTGATAAGAGGCATCGACCAGATAATAAATTTGCGAATCCGGCAACGAGCCGTCCAGATACACCGTACTCCAGTGCGCTTTGTTCAGATGCCGGCTTGGCCGGACATCACTATGCTGCTGGCGTAACAACTCCGCCAGTTCTGGGCTGGTTTTCAGAGAGACTGCCGGGCGTTCTTCCACCTCTTTTACCATGGCAAAGAGCACATCTTCGACTTTGATTTGTGTGGCTTTCCAGTCACTGTGCACGCTCTGCTCCGCGCCTGTTTTCGCCATGCAGTATTGCAGCAACTCCGAATTCGTCATTTTTATTCCCCTTACCAGCAAGTCGCCTAATGAGAACATCATTTATTCAGTGTGCAGCAAGTCCGCAAAAGGTAAAAGCCGGTAACGTAAATTTGTTTAAAAAATCATCACCCCGCATTCGGTGACCTCAGTACTCTGAATTTACGATCACCTCTTCGCCAAACCCTCCTGCCTGTGGCAGCGGCTTATAGGTAGAGTTAGAGGCGCGCAGAATACGAATCCCGCGGATACCGACATCGCGAGCGGCGGTGATGTCATTATCGGAGTCGCCGTAGAACATGCGGATATTTTTTTCCTGCAACCACTGCGTTTTGGTGTTCTGCCCTGGCTTGTCACCGGCAAAAATAACCGGATTCATATTTGCAGACGGGATGTGGAAGTTATCAGCCAGCGTTTTAGAGACCGTTTCGGTCTTCGTCGGGCTGCGTCCAGTCACGAAAAAGATGCTGTCCCCACGACGCACGTGCATATCAATCAACTGCCGCGCTACTTCTTTCGGAATGCTGAATTCATCCCAACCGTTGTTCATTTTCTCCCAAAAGGCTGGGTTTTTCAGGTAATCCTCGCTGTCCGGGGAGTACGTTTTTTTACCGCGCCAGAAGCCCGGGCTGGAAAAGAGAACCGTATCATCGATATCAAAGCCAACGGCCATCGGCGGGCGGCCCGTCAAACTATTTTCAATTTGTGCAACAGAGACCCAGTGAATGGGGGCCTGCTCAGCAAGTTTTGCAACGTTAGTACCTGGATTGAGCTGAGAAGGAGAAGAAACTAAAGCCTGGGCTGGCTGATTCAACGTGAACAATAAACAAACGGCACTCAGTGCCAAAGTAATCTTGCGCATATTTTTCCCTAAGTAGTCAGTTAGTTATGATTTTTTATTTAACAACTGGTCAAAAAACTATCTGACCTTACCCCCTGGGGGAAGGGAAAGGAAGGATTTTCTCTGGTTTTGTTACAGAAAAAGAGGACGATCACACTGGGAAACGTGCCTGATGGCGCTACGCTTATCAGGCCTACAAATGAAAAATCCATATGCCTTTGTAGGCCGGATAAGGCATTTACGCCGCCATCCGGCACCTAATTACATTACTGCGGCAAATGCCTTCGCAACCCGCTTCACGTTGCCGTGATTCAAGCCCGCAACGCACATGCGTCCACTGGCAATCAGGTAAACACCAAACTCATCACGCAGGCGGTCAACCTGAGCCGCACTCAGCCCAGTATAGCTGAACATACCACGCTGTTGCAGCAGGTAGTCGAAATTACGGCCCGGAATCTCAGCGTTCAGCACGTTGACCAGTTCCTGACGCATCGCCAGAATACGGGTACGCATTACCTCAACTTCCGCCAGCCAGCTGGCTTTCAGCTCTTCATCACCCAGTACCGCGGCAACAACCTGTGCGCCAAAGTTTGGCGGGCTGGAGTAGTTACGACGAACCGTCGCTTTTAGCTGCCCCAGAACACGACTAGCGGCATCTGCGTCTTCACACACCACAGAAAGCCCGCCAACACGTTCGCCATACAACGAGAAAATCTTCGAGAATGAGTTGCTGACCAGAGTCGGTAAACCAGCACTCGCAATCGCGCGGATGGCGTAGGCATCATCTTCCATTCCGCCACCAAAGCCCTGGTAGGCAATGTCGAGGAACGGGATCAGGTCGCGCGCTTTCAGGATCTCAATAACCGCATCCCACTGTGCTGGTGTTAAATCCGCACCCGTCGGGTTATGGCAGCACGGATGGAGCAGCACAATGCTACGCGCTGGCAAGGTGCTCAATGTTGCCAGCAGGTCGTTGAAACGAACGCCATTAGTCACGTCGTCATACCATGGGTAAGTACTTACTTCGAATCCCGCACCTTCAAAAATCGCGATATGGTTTTCCCACGTCGGGTCGCTGACCCATACGCCAGAATCAGGGAAGTAACGCTTCAGGAAGTCCGCTCCCACTTTTAACGCACCAGACCCCCCCAGCGTCTGAATCGTTGCCACACGCTGTTGCTGGAGTACCGGATGCTGCGCCCCGAACAGTAGCGGCGCAATGGTATGGCGATACGTGTTCAGACCTTCCATCGGCAAATACAGCGAAGCGCCATGCGGCTTCGCATTGAGGCGGGCTTCCGCTTCTGCAACGGCTTTAAGTTGAGGAATAATCCCATCTTCGTTGTAATACAGACCAATGCTGAGGTTCACTTTGTCGCTACGTGAATCCTCTTTAAAGCGCTCCATGAGCGATAAAATCGGGTCGCCAGCGTAGGCGTCAACTTTTTGAAACACGTGTGGTTCTCCAGGTTTACAGGCAGTGGGATAAGAACACAATAAACCGGAAGCGGGAGAAGATCGAGAGGATGTTGCAGTTGGTGAGAATATTGCCGGATGGCGACGGTAGCGCCTGATCCGGCATATCAGGTAATTAATCGATATATTTCATCGCAACCCTTGATGTCAGGCGCGTGATAAGTTCGTAAGCACTTACTTTCGTCATCTCTGCGATGCGTTCCACAGGCAGGCCATCGCCCCACAGGATCACGGGATCGCCCGCTTTGTCCTGCGCCTCGGGGCCTAAATCAACGCAGATCATATCCATCGCAACACGACCGACAATCGGCACTTCACGGCCGTTAACCAGCACTGGCGTACCCGACGGCGCAGCTCGCGGATAACCATCGCCATACCCCATCGCCACCACTCCGAGACGTGTGTCGCGTTCGCTCTGCCATGTGCCACCATAACCCACTGGCTCACCAGATTTATGCTCGCGCACGGCAATCAGGCTTGATGTCAGTGACATCACTGGCTGGCAACCAAAATCTTCTCCGATGGAGTGATTTTCCAGCGGCGATACACCGTACAGAATCAGACCCGGACGCGCCCAATCGAAGTGAGACTGCGGCCACAGCAAAATACCGCCAGATGCAGCAATTGATCGCTGCCCCGGTTTACCTGCGCAAAAGCTATTGAAGATATCGAGCTGCTTTTCGGTCGCGCCACACTCAGGTTCGTCGGCACGGGCAAAGTGGCTAACGATATTGACCGGCTGGCGCACGTTTTCACATTGCGTCAAGCGCTGATAAAACGCCTCAGCCTGCTCCGGGCGTACGCCCAGGCGGTGCATACCCGTATCGAGCTTCATCCAGACAGTGACAGGTTCAGTCAGTTCGGCCGCTTCCAGAGCATCAAGCTGCTCCTGGTTATGTACGGCAGTATGCAGACGCTGCGCGGATATCGTCGGCAAATCGGAAGCATCAAAAAATCCCTCCAGCAGCAGGATGGGTTGCGTGATCCCTCCCGCGCGTAGCCGCAGGGCTTCTTCAAGACGAGCGACACCAAAAGCGTCCGCATCCGGGAGCGTTCGCGCGGTCTCTAACAGACCATGGCCGTAAGCGTTCGCTTTCACGACCGCAACCAGTTTACTGGCAGGTGCCAGTTCACGCAGACGTTGCAGGTTGTGTCGCAGAGCGCGGCGGTTAATGACAACAGTTGCCGCTTGCATTTTAATTCCTTAATAAAAGAATCGCCTAAATCATTCGTGTTGCAGAAAGGCGACAAGCCTGAGAATCCCCGGGAGCTTAGTAAACTAAGTGACCGGGGTGAACAGGCGTAGCCAACGCATCTGCAGCATGAAGGATGACGGAGATTTATTCGTCGTCGTATTGTGGGCCCGCATAATTATCGAATCGCGACCACTGTCCGTTAAACGTCAGACGTACCGTACCGATTGGGCCGTTACGTTGCTTACCAATAATGATTTCTGCGATCCCTTTCAGGTCGCTGTTTTCGTGATAAACCTCATCACGATAGATAAACATGATTAAGTCGGCATCCTGCTCAATAGAGCCTGATTCACGCAAATCTGAGTTGACCGGGCGCTTGTCAGCACGTTGTTCCAGAGAACGGTTAAGCTGTGACAGCGCCACCACCGGCACATGCAGTTCTTTCGCTAACGCTTTCAGCGAGCGGGAAATTTCGGCAATTTCCAGCGTACGGTTATCGGAAAGCGACGGTACACGCATCAGCTGCAGGTAGTCGATCATGATAAGTCCGATACCGCCGTGTTCACGGGCGATACGGCGTGCGCGCGATCGCACTTCCGTTGGCGTCAGACCGGAGGAATCATCAATATAGATGTTTCGTTTCTCCAGCAAAATACCCATTGTTCCGGAAATCCGCGCCCAGTCTTCATCATCCAGTTGACCGGTACGGATTTTGGTCTGGTCCACGCGCGAAAGCGAGGCCAGAGAACGCATCATGATCTGTTCTGAGGGCATCTCGAGACTGAAGATAAGAACCGGCTTATCCTGCAACATCGCCGCATTTTCGACGAGGTTCATCGCAAATGTCGTTTTACCCATCGACGGACGTGCCGCGACAATAATCAAGTCCGACGGCTGTAGACCCGCGGTCTTTTTGTTGAGGTCGTCATAGCCGGTATTCACCCCGGTGACGCCGTCGTGCGGCTGCTGGAACAACTGTTCAATACGCGCGACGGTGGCATCGAGCACATCGGTAATATTTTTCGGGCCTTCGTCTTTATTGGCGCGGCTTTCGGCAATTTTAAAGACACGGGATTCCGCGAGATCCAGCAGGTCTTCACTGGAGCGTCCTTGCGGATCGAAACCCGCTTCCGCAATCTCATGGGCCACCGAAATCATGTCACGAACAACGGCGCGTTCGCGGACGATATCAGCATAGGCGCTAATATTCGCCGCACTTGGCGTGTTTTTAGATAACTCAGCCAGGTATGCAAAACCGCCGACGCTGTCCAGTTGCCCCTGAACTTCCAGCGACTCTGCCAACGTAATCAGGTCGATAGGTTTTCCCATCTCCTGCAGGCGATGCATTTCGGTGAAAATATGCCGATGTGGGCGGGTGTAAAAGTCCTCCGCAACCACGCGCTCGGCCACATCGTCCCAGCGTTCGTTATCCAGCATTAAACCGCCCAACACCGACTGTTCCGCTTCAATCGAGTGCGGCGGTACTTTCAGCCCGGCGACCTGGAGATCGCGCTCACGAGCATCAGTCTGTTGTTTGTTGAAGGGTTTATTTCCTGCCATAGTGAATGGAGTTACCGAGATAATGATTGGGTCGAAAGATTACCACATTTCTGGAGGAAGCATGGCAACACGTATTGAATTTCACAAGCACGGCGGCCCTGATGTACTGAAGGCTGTGGAGTTTACGCCCGTTGACCCGGCGGAACATGAAATCCAGGTCGAGAACAAAGCGATTGGCATCAACTACATCGACACCTACATCCGCAGTGGACTTTATCCGCCTCCCTCGTTACCCAGTGGTCTGGGCACAGAAGCCGCAGGCGTGGTCAGTAAAGTCGGCAGCAAAGTGACGCACATTAAAGTTGGCGACCGTGTGGTGTATGCCCAGTCAACACTTGGCGCGTACAGCTCAGTGCACAACGTGCCAGCCGATAAAGCCGCCATTCTGCCTAATGCCATCTCTTTTGAGCAGGCAGCGGCCTCATTTCTGAAAGGGTTGACCGTTTTTTATCTGTTACGTAAAACCTACGAAATCCAGCCCGACGAGCCCTTCTTGTTCCATGCTGCAGCGGGCGGCGTTGGGCTGATTGCCTGCCAGTGGGCAAAAGCGCTGGGAGCGAAGCTGATTGGTACTGTCGGCAATGCGCAGAAGGCGCAAATAGCGCAGCAGGCCGGTGCATGGCAAGTGATTAACTACCGTGAAGAAAGTATCGTCGAACGGGTTAAGGAAATCACCGGTGGTAAAAAAGTACGGGTGGTATACGACTCGGTGGGGAAAGATACCTGGGAAGCCTCACTGGATTGCCTGCAACGCCGGGGATTGATGGTCAGCTTTGGCAACGCCTCCGGGCCGGTAACCGGCGTTAACTTAGGTATTCTGAATCAGAAAGGCTCGCTGTATGTCACGCGCCCTTCTCTGCAGGGTTACATCACCAACCGCCACGAATTAACGGAAGCCAGCAATGAGCTTTTCTCGTTGATTGCCAGTGGGGTGATTAAAGTGGATGTTGCGCCTGGTCAGACATTCGCGCTGCACGACGCACGGCGTGCCCATGAAGTGCTGGAAAGCCGCGCCACGCAGGGTTCGAGTTTGCTGATCCCGTGAGACTTCCCTCTTAAATAATTCAAGCAGCCAACACACCTGCGGTTTGAATTATGACGGGGAAAGAAAGAATTAGGGCTTCCCGCAGGAAGCCCTTTCTTTTTTTAGTTCGGCTGTATGTAGGGTACAGCTCGATGAATTCGTTAACCACGCAATAGTGACAGATTTGATAATCAATTCCTATTTGGTTCTAAAGGCAATGTTGCAGGTTGTGACGCACCGCTCAATACCTCAGTAAAAGCGGCGGTTATTGCGCTGATACTGTGGGACTTTTGGCGCTTTAATCGCCTTAATCACCCACACCACGGCGACGGCCAGCAGCAGCCAGGGAAGCAGTTTAATCATCAACGCAAACATCCCACCGAGGAACATCACTACCGTCGCCACCATCAGCGCGGCGAGGATGCCCAACAGTGATATGCCAGTGACCATCAACATGATAAAAAAGCCAATCACAAAAAGTAGTTCCAGCATGACGCTCTCCCGAAATGAAATTCTCTCCATTGCATTACAAGAAACATGCCAAAATTAATGCATTGATTTATAACGAAAACGCCCCGCGATAAAACGCAGGGCGTGGTGAAATTGACTAACTTTTGGTGAGAACTTAACGCTTATCTGCGACCAGTTTCAGCGCATGTTCCAGAACGTTAATATCAGCCCCGGCTTTATGCGCATTTTCACTCAGATAACGACGCCACTGACGTGCGCCTGGAATGCCCTGGAACAACCCGAGCATATGTCGGGTCACATGCCCCAGATACGTCCCCTGACTCAGCTCCCGCTCAATATAGGGATACATGGCGCGCACCACGGCGACAGGGTCAGCATCCGGAGTAGTCGCAGCAAAAATTTCACGGTCGACCGATGCCAGAATCCCCGGGTTTTGATAGGCTTCCCGACCCACCATTACGCCGTCCATATATTGCAGATGCGTCTTTGCTTCTTCCAGTGATTTAATTCCACCGTTTATCGACATCGTCAGGTGCGGGAAATCACGCTTCAACTGATAAACACGGTCATAATCCAGCGGCGGGATCTCACGGTTTTCTTTCGGGCTTAACCCGGACAGCCAGGCCTTGCGGGCGTGGATGATAAACATCTCACACTCACCGTTACCGGAAACCGTATTGATGAAGTCACACAGGAATTCGTAGCTGTCCTGGTCATCAATGCCAATACGCGTTTTCACCGTCACCGGAATCGACACCACATCGCGCATCGCCTTCACGCAATCGGCGACCAGTTGCGCATTCCCCATCAGGCAAGCGCCAAACATCCCGTTTTGTACGCGATCGGAAGGGCAGCCGACGTTGAGGTTAATCTCGTCATAACCTCGTGCTTCAGCCAACTTTGCGCACTGGGCCAGCGCGGCCGGATCGCTCCCACCTAGCTGCAGTGCAACCGGATGTTCTTCTTCGCTATACGCCAGGTAATCGCCTTTGCCATGAATAATTGCCCCGGTGGTCACCATCTCCGTATAGAGCAACGTCTGGCGGGACAGCAGGCGCAAAAAGTAACGGCAGTGTCTGTCCGTCCAGTCGAGCATCGGCGCGATAGAAAAACGATGAGCGGGAAAAGCGGTAGACTGAGATTCAGGCAGCATGGCGAATATTCAAGCATCCGGTTAAAAAAGGGGCGCTACTATAGCATAGACCGTTGCGATAGTGAGCCACATCGTCGTGGATAGCGCCCTTCGTTCGCGTAGATCGTCATTTCCGCCCAGGTTTTCCGTCGTGTGGACCAAAAAACTGTGGAGGATGGTCAACCCAGCGATCCTCACGCGTGACCGCGTAGACCGGATTGAGCGGATAGTAGATACGGTTATGCTTCTTGTTCGCCTCACCGACGACCAGCAGCCGCACCTCGTCGCTGGTGTTGTTGATAAAAGTGTGGCACACGCCGGTTCCTGCCGGAAAACCGACGCTATCGCCGGGTTCCAGCTTCCATAAGTAACCATTTATCCAGGCTTCCGGGTAGCCTTCCAGCACGTAGATAAACTCTTCTTCATCGCTTTCAGCGTGTGGATAAGAAGTACGACGCCCCGGCGGCAGGCGTTCGTGATGAATGCCTAATCGCCCTAACCCCAACCTGCGGGCCAACGGCGCGCCAATAGAAAATAGCTCATCGCTACCTGGATAGGTGGAGTCATCAGGCCCCTCAACTTCACGCCAGTGGCGAATACAATCGGGTCTTTTCATGTTAATTTTCCAGTGTTGCGATGCGTCAGGTATAGCACACAGCGGTGGATCTCGGCGTTTTAAGCAGAACATGATAAAGTAAGGGATTAACCTTCCACACAAATCGAGGCGCCAAATGGACAAAACCACCACGCAGGAGTTATTGGCTCAAGCTGAAAAACTCTGTGTGCAACGTAACGTGCGACTAACGCCACAACGCCTCGAAGTGCTGCGCCTGATGAGCCTGCAGGAAGGGGCGATCAGCGCCTATGATCTGCTTGATCTGCTGCGGGAAACCGAGCCGCAGGCCAAACCCCCTACCGTGTATCGTGCGCTTGATTTTCTGCTTGAACAAGGTTTTGTGCACAAAGTGGAATCCACCAACAGCTATGTGCTCTGTCATCTGTTCGATCAGCCAACCCATAGCTCGGCAATGTTTATTTGTGACCGCTGTGGCGTGGTAAAAGAAGAGTGTGCGGAAGGCGTGGAAGATATTATGCATACGCTGGCAGCTAAAATGGGATTTGCTCTGCGCCATAACGTGATTGAAGCCCACGGCCTGTGTCCGGCATGTGTGGAAGTGGAATCATGCCGCCATCCTGGCGATTGCCAGCATGACCATACCATTCAGGTGAAGAAGAAAGTCGGGCGGTAAATAAAAGAGCGAACATCCTTGTACTCTCAGGAGGGAGGGGTTAATTACCAGCGGTAATCGTTGCGTTTTTCCCAATCTTTAACTTCTTTCTCCGCCTGATCTTTCGCGTACCCGTATCGTTCCTGGACTTTACCTACCAGTTGGTCGCGTTTACCTTCAATGACCGTCATATCATCATCAGTCAGTTTGCCCCATTGCTCTTTCACTTTACCTTTGAACTGTTTCCAGTTACCGCTGACTTCGTCTTTATTCATCATCAAGTCCTCATCGTTAGGTTGTGAATAGCGAGAGTGCTGCGCCCGGATACATGCTGTTTTTGCTGGGCGTGATAATAAGTGTAGTCAGGGATTCTGGGTTTTATTTACTATTCAGAATTTTTAACCATAAGCATCAGGCAAACCAGGTGCCATTACGCCAGTGACGTCGCCAGATGAAGGCCAGTGAAAGCCCGCGCAGCGCGAGAAAAACGGTTAACGCCAGCCACAAGCCGTGGTTTCCAAGCCACGGTAAAGCCAGTAGCGTTAACGCGAAACCCGCGGCCGCAACGGCCATGCTGTTACGCATTTCCGCGGCTCGTGTTGCGCCAATGAACATCCCGTCCAGCAGATAACACCAGACGCCCACCAGCGGTAAAATCACCTGCCAGATGAGATAGCGATCGGCCAGAAGTTGGATCTGCGGCAATGAGGTCAATAGCGTAATGATCTGCTCGCCGAACAGGGCATAGACCAGGGAAAACAGGATCGCCACGATACCCGACTGCCGGCAAGCCGCCCGCCAGACATCCAGCAACTGGCTACCATCGCGTGCCCCATAGGCCTGGCCAGAGTGCGCTTCTACAGCATAGGCAAATCCGTCCAGCGCGTAGGCGGTAAACGTCAGCAGGGTCATCAGAACGGCATTAACCGCAATGATATCGCCCCCCAGACGCGCGCCCAGCACCGTGATAGCGCCAAAACAGAGTTGCAGCAGCAACGAGCGCAGCATGATGTCGCGGTTAAGCGCCAGTAAACGGCGGAAGTTGCCGCGCCACGCAAGCTTCAACATCGCCAGCGAAATTCCGCGTATATGCAGGACTTTACGTACCATCATCAGGCCGATCAGCAAAGTGGCATATTCGGCAATCACCGTCGCCAGCGCCGCGCCCTGCACGTTCATATGCAGGCCCATCACCAGCCACAAATCGAGCGCGATGTTAAGCACATTGCCAACAATCAGCAGGATAACCGGCGCGCGTGCATACTGGACGCCAAGCAGCCAGCCAAGCAGCACCAGATTTGCCAGCGAGGCGGGCGCGCTGAGCCAGCGGATTTCCAGGAACCTTCGGGCCTGCTCCAGCACCGCTTCACTACCTCCCACGATATGTAACGCCAGGCTGATAATCGGTGTACGAAACAGTGCGATAAGCAATCCGGCACCCAACGCCAGCATCAGCGGCTGAACCAGCGCGCGTGCCAGTGCCTGCGGATTTTTCGCGCCGAACGCCTGGGCTGTCAGACCGGTGGTACTCATGCGTAAAAACAGCAGCAGCATAAAGAGAAAACTGGTCGCTGTTGCGCCAACGGCAACGCCGCCAAGATAGACCGGGCTATCCAGATGACCAATCACCGCCGTGTCCACCAGCCCCAGCAGTGGAACAGTGATGTTGGAGAAAATCATCGGTAAGGCAAGGTGCCAAAGTGCTTTATCAGAGGAGGTAAAGAAAGGCATGGAAAGGAGCCTGAAAAGAAATTAACGCGTTTTTGTAGACCCGATAAGCGTAGCGTCATCGGGCAATTTGCCGGAGAGCGGCGTAAACGCCCTTTCCGGCCTACAGGAAATCAGCTGATCATTACAGCCATTCACCGTTACGAATCACGCCAACAGCCAACCCTTCAATAGTGAAGCTTTGCTCACGTAGATCAACAATAATTGGCTTAAACTCGCTGTTTTCTGGCAGAAGTTCAACCTTGTTGCCCTGCTTTTTCAGGCGCTTAACCGTGACTTCATCATCAATACGGGCAACAACGACCTGGCCGTTACGTACGTCCTGCGTTTTATGCACAGCCAGTAAATCGCCATCCATAATCCCGATATCTTTCATCGACATACCGCTGACGCGCAGCAGAAAATCGGCGTTCGGTTTGAACAGTGATGGGTCAACCTGGTAATGGCCTTCTATGTGCTGCTGTGCCAGAAGTGGCTCACCGGCCGCGACACGACCAACAAGCGGTAAGCCTTCCTCTTCTTCCTGCAGCAGACGAATACCACGCGATGCGCCAGAAACAATTTCCAGCACACCTTTCCGCGCCAGCGCTTTCAGGTGTTCTTCAGCCGCGTTTGGGGAACGGAACCCCAAACGCTGCGCGATCTCCGCACGCGTCGGTGGCATACCTGTCTGGCTGATGTGATCTCTAATGAGATCAAACACCTCTTGCTGCCTGGCCGTTAACGCTTTCATTCCGCCCCCTGGGTGTATATACAGTTATGCTGTGAGTATATACAGCTAAAGGCGAATTTGGAACCGCAAACTGCACAAAAAACAGGAGATTTATGAAGTTGTGGAATCTTTATCGCAAATGCGACCACAACAGGATGCCCCAGGTGATCAGAGCGACGAAAATAGAAAGCAATACCGCAGCCGATCCCATATCTTTCGCCCGGCCAGAAAGCTCGTGATACTCAGAACCAACTCGGTCGACAACCGCCTCAATGGCGCTGTTCAGAATTTCAACGATCATCACCAGCATCACCGAACCAATCAGCAGTACGCGGGTAATTGCGTCAACGTCCAGCCAGCAGGCAATGGCTACCCCCAACAGTACGGCAACGCTTTCCTGACGGAATGCCGCCTCATTGATCCATGCGGCGCGGAAACCTTTCCAGGAATAGCCTGCTGCTTTGATAATCCGGGTGAATCCAGTGGTATTATTGGCCATCAAAAGAACCTTTTTACATTATTAGCGTTAGTATTATTGTCTCGTTACCCTGTTTGTTTCAGGGCATAAGCAAAGCTGCGCGAAGTATGACGGGATACCACAGAAATTCACTAAACTTTCTGATATCCTTGCAGCGCATTTGCATTATTAACCAGAGGCTTTACATCGTTTATGTCCGGCTGGCCACGAATTTACTACAAATTACTGAATTTACCATTAAGCATCCTGGTAAAAAGCAAGTCTATCCCGGCGGAACCCGCCCCGGAATTGGGACTCGATACCTCTCGTCCCATTATGTACGTCTTACCGTACAACTCAAAAGCTGACTTGCTGACACTGCGTGCCCAATGTCTGGTGCACGACCTCCCCGATCCCCTGGAACCGCTGGAGATAGACGGGACTTTGCTGCCGCGCTACGTGTTTATACACGGCGGCCCGCGTGTATTCACCTATTACACGCCAAAAGAAGAGTCCATCAAGCTGTTCCATAACTATCTCGATCTGCATCGCAGCAACCCCGATTTGGATGTGCAGATGGTGCCGGTATCGGTGATGTTTGGCCGAGCCCCAGGGCGCGAGAAAGGCGAGGTCAACCCGCCACTGCGCATGCTGAATGGCGTGCAGAAATTCTTTGCCGTCTCCTGGCTGGGGCGCGACAGTTTTGTCCGCTTCTCACCTTCCGTCTCCCTGCGCCGCATGGCAGACGAACACGGCACAGATAAAACCATCGCACAGAAACTGGCACGCGTGGCGCGTATGCACTTTGCCCGCCAGCGCTTAGCCGCGGTTGGCCCTCGCCTCCCTGCCCGCCAGGATCTGTTTAATAAACTGCTGGCCTCAAAAGCCATCGCACGCGCGGTGGAAGATGAAGCACGCAGCAAAAAAATCTCCCATGAAAAGGCGCAGCAAAACGCTATCGCATTGATGGAAGAGATTGCCGCGAATTTCTCCTATGAGATGATCCGCCTGACGGACCGTATCCTGGGCTTTACCTGGAACCGTCTGTACCAGGGAATTAACGTTCACAATGCCGAGCGCGTACGCCAACTGGCGCACGACGGGCATGAAATCGTCTATGTGCCGTGCCACCGCAGCCATATGGACTACATGCTGCTGTCGTATGTTCTGTACCATCAGGGGCTGGTTCCACCGCATATCGCTGCAGGTATCAACCTGAACTTCTGGCCGGCAGGTCCGATTTTCCGTCGTCTGGGCGCATTCTTTATTCGTCGTACGTTTAAAGGCAATAAGCTCTATTCCACCGTATTCCGCGAATACCTGGGCGAGTTGTTCAGCCGTGGTTACTCGGTTGAATACTTTGTCGAAGGTGGCCGCTCACGTACCGGCCGTCTGCTTGACCCGAAAACCGGCACCCTGTCGATGACCATCCAGGCGATGCTGCGTGGCGGTACGCGTCCGATTACCCTCGTTCCGATTTACATCGGCTATGAGCATGTGATGGAAGTGGGAACTTACGCCAAAGAGCTGCGTGGCGCGACCAAAGAGAAAGAGAGCCTGCCGCAAATGCTACGCGGTTTGAGCAAGCTACGTAATCTGGGTCAGGGCTACGTTAACTTTGGCGAACCTATGCCATTGATGACCTACCTGAATCAGCATGTGCCGGAGTGGCGCGAATCTATCGATCCTATCGAGTCTATTCGCCCGGCCTGGCTGACGCCGACGGTAAATAACATTGCCGCCGATCTGATGGTACGCATTAACAACGCAGGCGCAGCTAACGCCATGAACCTGTGTTGTACCGCGTTACTGGCTTCCCGTCAGCGTTCTTTGACGCGCGAGCAGCTAACCGAACAGCTCGATTGCTACCTGAGCCTGCTACGCAATGTGCCGTATGCTTCGGATACGACAGTACCGACACAAAGCGCCAGTGAACTGATCGACCACGCCTTGCAGATGAACAAATTTGAGGTTGAGAAAGACACCATCGGTGACATCATCATTCTGCCGCGAGAGCAGGCGGTACTGATGACCTACTACCGCAACAACATTGCGCACATGCTGGTGCTACCTTCGTTGATGGCCGCGATTGTGACTCAGCACCGTCGGATTTCACGCGCCGCATTGCAGCAGCATATTGAAGCGCTATACCCGATGCTGAAAGCAGAGCTGTTCCTGCGTTGGGAGCGCGATGAGCTTGCCGGTGTGATTGACGAGCTGGCCAACGAAATGCAGCGTCAGGGTCTGATAACCCTGCAGAACGATGAGCTGCATATCAACCCGGTTCACTCTCGCACGCTTCAGCTGTTGGCTGCGGGCGCACGTGAAACACTACAGCGCTATGCCATTACCTTCTGGCTGCTGAGTGCGAACCCGTCCATCAACCGCAGTACACTGGAAAAAGAGAGCCGCACCGTGGCACAACGTCTTTCCGTACTGCACGGTATCAACGCACCGGAGTTCTTCGATAAAGCCGTGTTCAGCTCTCTGGTGCTGACGCTGCGTGACGAGGGCTACATCAGCGATACCGGTGATGCCGAACCGGAAGAAACGATGAAGATTTATCAGATGCTGGCCGAACTGGTCACATCCGATGTGCGTCTGACCATCGAAAGCGCAACGCAGGGCGAGTAAGCATAAAAAAACCGGTCAAAATGAAATGACCGGTTTTTATTTTGCAGGTTAAGCCAAACTCAAAGGTGCCAGTAGCTCATCGCCAGCCCTAAGAACAGCACCAGCCCCACATAGTTATTGTTCATAAACGCTTTAAAGCAGGCATCCCGTTCACGATCGACAATCAGTTTCTGCTGATACACAAACAGCGCGCCCGCCACCAGCAGTGACCAGTAATAGCCCAGTCCTAACCCATTCAACCAGCCCACCGTCGCCATCAGCGCCAAAACACCGACCTGCAGAATGCCAATAATCAGCTTATCGTTCTGACCGAACAGAATGGCGGTCGATTTAATGCCAATCTTCAGATCGTCATCACGATCAACCATCGCGTACTGGGTGTCATACGCCACCGCCCAGAGAATGTTGGCGAGGAACATCAACCAGCAGCTCAGCGGAACAGATTCACTGACGGCGGCGAACGCCATGGGAATAGACCAGCCAAACGCCGCCCCCAGCACCACCTGCGGCAGGTGCGTATAGCGTTTCATGAAGGGATAAACCCACGCCAGTGCTAACGCCGCAACGGACAACAAAATCGTCATCGTGTTAAGAGTCAGAACCAGCAGGAAGGCGAGCAACACCAGCACAACAAACAGCGTTCGGGCCTCTTTCTCCGTGACTGCACCGCTCGGCAGCGGTCGGTTTGCGGTGCGTTTGACGTGTCCGTCAAATTTCCTGTCGGCATAATCATTCACCACGCATCCGGCAGCGCGCATCAGCCACACACCGGCGACAAACACCGCCAGTATCCACAATTGCGGTACGCCAGGGGTCGCTACCCACAGCGCCCACAGCGTCGGCCAGAGCAGCAGTAAGGCGCCAATTGGCTTATCCGTACGCATCAAGCGGTGAAACGCCAGCAGCTTATTCTGCGTCAGACTCCACTCCATCTTTATCTTCCTCTCAGTACAACGGCGATGCAGGCAAAAAAAGCTCGGTAAGCATCAGCGGCTTACCGCTCAGCCGCAGGCGGGAACGACGTCCCCACAGCGCTGCATCGCGGCCAATCTCAATAAAATCGCGGGTCAATGTCGATGATGTAAACAGATAGCGCCCGAGCGGGGTTTTCCCCAGATTTTGTAAAGCCAGTTCGGGGCCGCACAAGGTGGATTCCGGCACGACAGTCCGACCGGCAAGCCACGGCTCACCATCCGCGCATAACAGGATTTCCCGCAACCAATAGCGGGATTCTGCCGGCAACAGCGTCAACTCTTCAGTGACCTCATTTTGCCCAACGAATCCTTCTCGTATCAATGTTACGGTGACCTGTTTTCCCTGCTGCTCAAAACGTTTGGTCATGGAATCTTCCAGTAACAACCAGTCGAGCAATTGAGGGTCAAGCGACGGGATCGCATCAAAATAACGCAGAGCACGCAGTTGCGTTAACGCGGGGTGTGGCATGCCTTACTCTCCGATTCATAACCTGAGGGCATTGTATCGCAGAAAAGGCTTTGCGGGGTGAGCAAACACGATTAAGTGATCGGTAGGGCAACATAAGTGTAACAAGTAGCATCGAAGGATAAAAAAAGGTGCGCCAGGAGACGCACCAGTTGTTGCAAAATCAACAATGTGGGGAGATGGTTACCCCTTGCCTTTTACACTGCTGATAAAGGTGGAACGGGCAGATTTGGATCCCAGACGTTCAGCTTCATCAAGCAGCTTCAGCGCTTTATCAACATCACCTTTCGCCACGGCATCCTTAATCGCCTGGTTAAAATAGTTCTCAGTGTCATTCAGCACCGGTTCACTTTTCTTCACGGGTTGCGGTGCCGGCGCGGCTACCGCGGCAGCCGGAGCCGCATAAGCCACCGCAGGCGCTGCGGTATTACCCACTGTCACCGGCCCCGGGCCAGAGGAACCAAATAACGGCCCAACCAGCACGCTGGAGGTGCTGTTGGTTTTCACCTGCAGTTTCACCAGACCATCGGTAGTATGGCGGGCAATCGGGTCCGGAATATCCGGAACAGCGTTGCCCACACCCTTGGCATACGCTTTCGCCGGGTCAAGCAGCGTGGTGGTCTGTTGGAGATCTTTATCAGTAGTAAAGACCAGAACATAAAGCTTCTGCTGTCCCAGCGCTGGCGTCAGACGCATCACGCCTTCCAGGCGATCCGCACTCATCACACCCGGAGCCTGGTAGGTAAAGTAACTGCTGGGGAAGAACGCAGATGGCGTCATGTTCTGATCAAGAATTAAGACGTTTGGCGCAAATACACTGGTTTGTTTGTTAACTTCACTGCTCAGCGTCAGGGTCAGTTCACCAATGTTGGCCGGTACGCTATAGGCGGCTACCGGGCCGCTAATACCGGCAATGTCCAGACGCTGTCCCGCTGTCGCCAACGGGGTTGACTGGGTTTTCGATTGGTCGACTGGCGTCCAGGTCAGCTGTTGCAATGCAGCCGTCGGAATCGACGGTGCAGCGGCGGTGTCCTGCGGAACGATATTCACATCGGCCAGGCTGATTCCAGGAACGCTGGCAAATAACCCTGCCGATAAACAAAGGGCAACGAGACTTTTCTTCATTTTCATTGTTATCACCTCAGATAGCATGGGTTCAGCGGTGGCCAGGCAATAGCGCGCTAAACCGTAAGTAAGAGGGGCTTACGCCCCTCTTTAGGTCATTACGTCAGGTTAATGCTGGATTACCACCAGATTTCCATCTGGGCACCGAAGGACCACTCGTCGCTATCGCCACGGCTGGTTGTGCTGATACCGGAGTTGGTTGCAGCAGCATATTTAGAGACCGAATCTCCGTTTTTCACGTAGCCCCATTCTTCATCCCATTTGGCATAGGTTGCAAAGACGCGGATTGCCGGACGAGACCAGATGCTATCGCCTGCCTGCCACTGTTGCGCCAGGGTGATTTTGTATTGGCTGTTGCGATCGCCAGTCTGTTGAGATTTGACGTTGTCGTAGCCGACTTCCATCAGGGTGCTCATGATTGGCGTCCATTTGTACATCGGACGAATACCCACGGTGTACCATTCAGTACCCAGGTCGTTATCCATGTCGATATTCTGATACATACCGACGTACATCAGGTCCCACTTGTCGCCCAGAGAGATAGCACCGTGGTCAAGTACGCGCACCAGGCTACCGTTGTTATTGATGTTGTTGTTTACATGATGGATAACGGGATCATTTGGTGTTGCCTGGGTATCGAAGGTTGAACCGTAAGTACCCTGCGAGCCACCTTTACCCTGCGTGGTCATCGCATCAGTTGCATACTGAACCACGAACTTGTTATAGCCCTTCAGCATGCTCTGAGTATGTTCTGCAGTGAACATCCAGCCATCTTTAGATGCGCTATCCGCGTAGCTATAACCGTCAGTTTTATTCGCACGACCGTAGTCAACACCCAGTTCCAGCATGCCGTCCGGGTTAATGGCCATCTGCGCTAAACGCATGTCGAATACGTCGTTCGCGGTATCTTTGGATGTGTCGTAGATATTCTGGCTACTGAAGGTGTAAGAACCACCCGCTTCCTGAGAACGGGTTGCGGCCAGAGACAGTTTACCGAAGCCCAGATCGATGTTTTCAATACCGGCACCAGGACCTGAAATATCCCAGTAGTAGAAGTCGATCATATGGACGTCATGACGCTGGTAGAAACGTTTACCGGCCCAGATGGTGGAACCCGGCAGCCATTCAATCAGGTTTTTACCCTGCACGTTGGCTTCGCGGAAAGCAGGATCGGTCGCTTCCCAGTCATTCTGCTGTGCAACGGAGTAGGCAACGTTGGTGTCGAAGTAGAAGCTCTTATCGCCCTCTTTCCACACTTCCTGACCTAATTTGATTTCCGCATAGGTTTCACATTCGTTACCAAGACGGTATTTACTTTGGGCACCAGTTGCCTGGAAACACTGTTGTTCACCGCCGCTACCTGTCCAGCCAATGCCGGAACGAGCATAACCATGGAAATCCACAGCCATTGCCTGAACAGACATAATGCCTGCTGCTACAGCAACCGCCAGAGGGAGTTTGCGCAGAGTAATCATCGTTCTATCTCCTGAGATCATTGCTTTTCTTTAAACGCTGCCACCTTCTGCAACTACGAATGGTTTTGCGTTTCGTTTTTTTTATGGGGACCTTAAACGCCCGGCTCCTGATGCAACCGACGACATGCAGTGCCATCCTCACGGAACAGATGGCAACGCTCTGGCGGCAGGCCGATAGCGAATGTGGCACCCTCTTCTACCAACACCACGTCGTTCTGGCGGTAAACCAGGTTCTGACGGATGGCGGGGATCTGGATATGGATTTGAGTTTCGTGACCAAGCTGCTCGACTACCTGTACTTCACCTTCGAGGGTGACATCAGCAATATCGCTGGGCAGCAGATGTTCCGGGCGGATACCTAAAGACATATTGGCGCCAACCTGCACCGCGCGGCTTTCCACTGGTAGCCATATTTGCTGGCGGTTAGGCAGCTCAACCTGAACCTGATCGATCGCCGTTGCCGTCACTTTCACCGGCAGGAAGTTCATCTTTGGCGAACCAATAAACCCGGCAACAAAGCGGTCAGCCGGGTAGTGGTATAGCTCGAGGGGTTTACCGACCTGCGCAACGCGGCCGGCATCCAGCACCACAATTTTGTCGGCCAGGGTCATCGCTTCGACCTGATCGTGGGTGACGTAAATCATCGTGCGGCCAAGACGCTTATGCAGGCGGGAGATTTCAATGCGCATCTGGACGCGCAGTGCGGCATCGAGGTTTGACAGCGGTTCGTCCAACAGAAAGACACGTGGCTCTGCAACCAGCGTACGGCCAATTGCCACACGCTGACGTTGCCCACCGGAGAGCGCTTTGGGTTTGCGCTCCAGCAGATGGGCCAGTTGCAGCACCTCCGCAACCTGATTAACACGCTGGTTCATCACCTCTTTTTTCGCGCCAGCGAGTTTGAGGCCAAATGACATGTTTTCTGCGACGGACAAATGGGGATACAGCGCATAGGACTGGAAGACCATCCCCACACCACGTTCGGCGGGTGGAATGTCGTTCATCCGGGTCCCCCCGATAAACAAATCACCATTGGTAATGGTCTCAAGTCCGGCGATCATACGCAGCAAGGTTGACTTACCACAGCCTGACGGTCCGACAAACACCACGAATTCCCCTTCGTGAATGTCGAGATTGATATCTTTCGATACCACCACGTCACCCCAGGCTTTCGTTACATTTCGCAGCTGTACGCTCGCCATGCCCTTCTCCCTTCGTTACAACCTGTCATCGACAGCAACATTCATTGATGGATTGACTATGCGTTATCCCTTAACTGCGTGAATCCTCCACCCCCCAGCTTTTTTATGGGGGAGGAGGCGGGAGGATGAGAGAGCTGCGTCTGAGACCCTGGCTACCTGCCTCAGAGGAATTTCGTGATGCAGCCTGCAAAAATCAGTGGGTTTTTATGTGCGCCAGTACGCATTACTCACATTTATGTAACACAGATCACATAAAGAACGGGTGGGGCGTAGGGGTAAGGAGGATGGAAAGAGGTTGTCGTATAAAGAAACTAGTAACCGTTAAGCCACCTCTGCAAAATCACCAAACAGGATGGGAACTATGAAAATCAAAACTGGCGCACGCATCCTCGCATTGTCCGCATTGACGACGATGATGTTCTCCGCCTCGGCTCTCGCCAAGATTGAAGAAGGTAAGCTGGTTATCTGGATTAACGGCGATAAAGGCTACAACGGCCTCGCTGAAGTGGGCAAAAAATTCGAGAAAGACACGGGTATCAAAGTCACCATTGAGCACCCTGACAAGCTGGAAGAAAAATTCCCGCAGGTTGCCGCGACCGGTGATGGCCCGGACATCATCTTCTGGGCGCATGACCGTTTTGGTGGTTACGCACAGTCTGGCCTGCTGGCCGAAATCACCCCGGACAAAGCGTTCCAGGACAAACTCTATCCGTTCACCTGGGATGCCGTACGCTATAACGGCAAGCTGATTGCCTACCCAATCGCGGTTGAAGCGCTGTCGCTGATTTATAACAAAGACCTCGTGCCGAACCCGCCAAAAACATGGGAAGAGATCCCTGCGCTGGATAAAGAGCTGAAGGCGAAAGGTAAATCTGCACTGATGTTCAACCTGCAAGAACCGTACTTCACCTGGCCGCTGATTGCTGCCGACGGTGGTTACGCATTCAAGTTTGAAAACGGCAAGTACGATGTGAAAGACGTCGGTGTGGATAACGCTGGCGCGAAAGCCGGTCTGACCTTCCTGGTTGATCTCATCAAGAACAAACACATGAACGCGGATACCGACTACTCCATCGCTGAAGCGGCCTTTAACAAAGGCGATACCGCGATGACCATTAACGGCCCGTGGGCATGGTCGAACATCGACAAGAGCAAAATCAACTACGGCGTAACGCTGCTGCCAACCTTCAAAGGCAAAGCGTCTAAACCGTTTGTTGGGGTACTGAGCGCCGGTATTAACGCCGCCAGCCCGAACAAAGAACTGGCAAAAGAGTTCCTCGAAAACTACCTGCTGACCGATCAGGGTCTGGATGAAGTGAACAAGGACAAACCGCTGGGTGCCGTTGCGCTGAAATCCTTCCAGGATCAATTAGCAAAAGATCCACGCATCGCTGCCACCATGGATAACGCCCAGAAAGGCGAAATCATGCCGAACATCCCGCAGATGTCAGCGTTCTGGTACGCCGTTCGTACCGCAGTGATCAACGCAGCCAGCGGTCGTCAGACTGTTGATGCTGCACTGAAAGACGCACAGGGTCGTATCACCAAGTAGTGCTGTAGCACACGTGCCGGATGGCGGCATAAATGCCTTATCCGGCCTACAACTCACCGTAGGCCGGATAAGCGCAGCGCCATCAGGCACTTTTGCCGACAGATGTTCAATGTTGTAGAGGAAGATCCCCATGGATGTCATTAAAAAGAAACACTGGTGGCAAAGCGACACGCTGAAATGGTCAGTGATGGGTCTGCTTGGGCTACTGGTCGGTTACCTTGTTGTTTTGATGTACGCTCAGGGGGAGTACCTGTTTGCCATCATGACGCTGATTTTAAGCTCTGCTGGCCTGTATATTTTCGCTAACCGTAAAGCCTATGCCTGGCGCTATGTTTATCCTGGTGTCGCGGGGATGGGGCTGTTTGTTCTGTTTCCGTTGGTTTGCACCATTGCCATTGCCTTTACCAACTACAGCAGCACTAACCAGCTGACCTTTGAACGCGCTCAACAAGTCCTGATGGAGCGTTCATATCAGGCGGGCAAAACCTATAATTTCGGCTTGTACCCGGCGGGTGATGAGTGGCAACTGGCCCTTACCGACGGTGAAACAGGAAAAAATTACGTTTCCGATGCCTTTAAATTTGGCGGCGAGCAGAAACTGCAACTGAAGGACGCAGATGCACTGCCAACTGGCGAACGCGCGACGCTGCGCATCATCACCCAAAATCGTCAGGCGCTGACGCAGTTAACGGCCATTCTGCCGGATGACAGCAAAGTTATCATGAGTTCACTGCGTCAGTTCTCCGGCACGCAGCCGCTCTATACGCTCGCTGATGACGGCACACTCACCAATAACCAGAGCGGCGTAAAATACCGCGCCAACAACGATATTGGTTACTATCAGGCCATTAACGCTGACGGGAGCTGGGGTACAGAAAAGCTCAGCCCAGGCTATACCGTCGCTATTGGGTGGGACAACTTCACCCGCGTCTTTACCGATGAAGGCATCCAGAAGCCGTTCTTCGCCATCTTTGTCTGGACGGTAGTCTTCTCGGTACTGACCGTTATTTTGACCGTTGCCGTAGGGATGGTGCTGGCCTGTCTGGTGCAGTGGGAATCCCTGAAAGGTAAAGCGATTTACCGCGTCCTGCTGATCCTACCCTATGCCGTGCCGTCGTTTATCTCGATTCTGATTTTCAAAGGATTGTTCAACCAAAGCTTTGGTGAAATCAACATGATGCTGAGCACACTGTTTGGCATCAAACCGGCCTGGTTCAGCGACCCAACCACCGCGCGTTCGATGATTATCATCGTCAATACCTGGTTGGGCTATCCGTACATGATGATCCTGTGCATGGGTCTGCTGAAGGCGATTCCTGATGACCTGTATGAAGCATCAGCAATGGATGGCGCCGGTCCGTTCCAGAACTTCTTTAAGATTACGCTTCCGCTGCTGATTAAGCCGCTAACGCCGCTGATGATTGCCAGCTTTGCCTTTAACTTTAACAACTTCGTGCTGATTCAACTGTTGACCAACGGTGGCCCGGACCGACTTGGCACCACCACACCAGCCGGTTATACCGACCTGCTCGTGAGCTACACCTACCGTATCGCCTTTGAAGGCGGCGGCGGTCAGGACTTCGGTCTGGCGGCGGCGATTGCCACGCTGATCTTCCTGCTGGTAGGCGCACTGGCGATCGTGAACCTGAAAGCCACACGTATGAAGTTTGATTAATTGGAATAACCAGGCGTCATTGGCGCGGGCAGTTTGAGCTCGGCCAGCGCGGAAGAACCGGAGCGTACACGTAGTACGTGAGGATTCTGAGCACTGCCGAGTTCAAAATGGCAAGCAAAATAGCCTGGAGCGGTATCAAGGGGAGTAAAAAATATTATGGCTATGGTACAACCTAAATCTCAGAAGCTCCGCCTTCTAATCACGCACTTAGGGCTACTGATTTTCATTGCGGCGATCATGTTCCCGCTGCTGATGGTTATTGCCATCTCGCTGCGCGAAGGTAACTTCGCCACTGGCAGTCTGATCCCGGAAAACATCTCCTGGGAGCACTGGAAACTGGCGCTGGGCTTTAGCGTAGAGCACGCGGATGGTCGTGTGACGCCACCGCCTTTCCCGGTGCTGTTATGGCTGTGGAACTCAGTGAAAGTAGCCACCATTACCGCGATCGGTATTGTGACGCTCTCCACCACTTGTGCTTATGCCTTTGCCCGCATGCGTTTCCCGGGCAAAGCAACGCTGCTGAAAGGGATGCTGATTTTCCAGATGTTCCCGGCGGTGCTGTCCCTGGTGGCGTTATACGCGTTGTTTGACCGTCTGGGCCAATATATTCCGTTTATCGGTCTCAACACCCATGGCGGCGTGATCTTCGCTTATCTTGGCGGTATCGCGCTGCATGTATGGACGATTAAAGGCTATTTCGAAACCATTGATGGATCGCTGGAAGAAGCGGCCGCGCTGGATGGCGCAACGCCGTGGCAGGCTTTCCGCCTGGTGCTGTTGCCGCTCTCGGTACCGATTCTGGCGGTCGTGTTTATTCTGTCATTCATTGCCGCCATTACTGAAGTCCCGGTCGCATCACTGCTGCTGCGTGATGTGAACAGCTACACCCTTGCGGTAGGTATGCAGCAGTACCTCAATCCACAGAACTATTTGTGGGGCGACTTTGCCGCCGCAGCTGTACTTTCCGCCATTCCGATCACGCTGGTATTCCTGTTGGCACAGCGCTGGCTGGTCAACGGCCTGACCGCGGGTGGTGTGAAAGGTTAAGTTTCATCAAAGTAGTTGTGTTACCCCGCCCGGCAACGGGCAATGCCACTGCAACCCTCAACTTATGTTATCCCAACCTGTGACTGTTATTCGGCGCTCTACGGAGCGCCCTTTTTTTATGTTATTTTGCATTGCCGTTATGATTATTTCCTTTCGTGCTCTCCATCACTGCAATTAAATTCTCCACCTGACTGGCAACATATTAAACAGAGCTAAGATCACAGAAAAGACAAAACGTAATTGCAATGTAAAAAATGATAATTGTCTTCCCAGCCTGTTAAATCCACCATCTCCAATACTGATAAAAAGAGCTGTATCGTCTAAGGCAGGTCTGAATGAATACCCAATATAATTCCAGCTATATATTTTCGATTACGCTAGTTGCTACATTAGGAGGTCTATTATTTGGTTATGACACTGCAGTCATATCCGGTACGGTAGAGTCCTTAAATACCGTTTTTGTTGCCCCACAACACTTAAGTGAATCCGCCGCTAACTCGCTGTTAGGTTTCTGTGTTGCCAGTGCACTGATTGGCTGCATCATCGGCGGCGCGCTTGGCGGGTATTGCAGTAACCGCTTTGGTCGCCGGGATTCGCTGAAAATCGCTGCGCTGTTATTTTTTATTTCCGGCATCGGTTCCGCATGGCCAGAATTAGGTTTTACCACCATTAACCCCGATAATGCTGTACCTGTTTATTTAGCAGGGTATGTCCCCGAATTCGTTATTTATCGCATCATCGGTGGTATTGGCGTAGGTTTAGCTTCCATGCTTTCACCTATGTATATTGCTGAGCTGGCTCCGGCACATATTCGTGGAAAACTGGTTTCCTTTAACCAATTCGCGATTATTTTTGGCCAGTTGCTGGTGTACTGCGTTAACTATTTTATTGCCCGTTCTGGTGATGCCAACTGGCTGAATACCGATGGCTGGCGATATATGTTTGCCTCCGAAAGTATCCCCGCCCTGCTGTTTTTACTGCTGCTGTATACCGTACCAGAAAGCCCACGTTGGCTGATGGCGCGCGGCAGACATGAGCAGGCAGAAGGTATTCTGCGCAAAATTATGGGTAGCACACTCGCCACTCAGGCAATGCAGGAGATTAATCAGTCACTTGAGCATGGACGCAAAACCGGTGGTCGTCTGTTGATGTTTGGTGCAGGCGTGATTGTCATCGGCGTGATGTTATCCATCTTCCAGCAGTTTGTCGGCATCAATGTCGTGCTGTACTACGCGCCGGAAGTCTTCAAAACGCTTGGGGCCAGCACCGATGTGGCACTATTGCAGACCATTATTGTCGGTGTAATCAACCTCAGCTTCACCGTGCTGGCTATCATGACGGTGGACAAGTTTGGTCGTAAACCGCTGCAGATCATTGGCGCACTCGGCATGGCAATTGGGATGTTCAGCCTCGGCACTGCATTTTATACACAGGCTTCCGGCCTGGTGGCGCTGCTGTCGATGCTGTTTTATGTCGCAGCATTCGCTATGTCCTGGGGACCGGTGTGTTGGGTGTTGCTGGCAGAAATCTTCCCGAACGCGATTCGCGGTAAAGCACTCGCCATTGCGGTCGCAGCCCAGTGGCTGGCGAACTACTTCGTCTCCTGGACCTTCCCGATGATGGACAAAAACTCCTGGCTGGTTTCCCATTTCCACAACGGTTTCTCCTACTGGATTTACGGTTGTATGGGCATTCTGGCGGCGCTGTTCATGTGGAAGTTCGTACCGGAAACCAAAGGTAAAACACTGGAAGAACTTGAAGAGCTGTGGGAACCCGCAGCAGAGAAAGCCAAACCCGTCTCTGCACAATAAGACTGACCTGCAACACGCCGCCCCAACGGCGTGTTGTTTTTTACTCTCGCTTCAACCGCTTCGAGTTGCACAGCCACAGGGTGATCACCAGCAGCAGGATCGCCGCAGAATAGATCAGCACATCCATGGGTGCTTTATGATCGACAATGATCAACCGCACAATCGCAGTGATCCCGATATAGACAAAGTAGCGCAGCGGAAAGTGAAACCCTGACTGAAAATACTTCACAATCAGCGCGATAAATTCAAAGTACAGAAAGTAAACCACCAGTCCTTCCACCAGCTCATATTTGCTGGTTTGTTCCGGCGCGAACAACACATCTGCCAGATGCAGCGTTTCTTTCCCGAGGAATACGACCAGGATCAGGCCCAGACTCAGCAGCCCCAGATTCAGCACGGTCTGCAAGATGGTGGAGATAAACTCCACGCGCGGACGAGATAGCGACGTCATAACAGCACCTCTTACTCAGTGGCGAGGTTCCTGTATAACGCAAAAATGTGACAGAGATCTACATTTTTTGTTTAGATTTTGTTCGCACAACGGTTCTTGCCGGATGGCGGCTTTGCCTTACCCGGCCTGCCGTAGGCCCGGTAAGCGTAGCGCCACCGGGCGATCAACATTCACATCAACGGAAGTTCTCACTCCTGTCACTGGTCATATCGTACAAACCAAACTTACGCCCAAGCTGCTGACCACCATCACGCGTTAACGGTGTCCAGCCTATCGCTGCACGGCTGCGGGTTGGACCAGAGGAGAAAAGATCCAGCGGCACGGAAACGTACACCCCTTTGGTGAAATCCCCTTCTCCGTACTCGTCCGGCGATGCATTCGTGATAGTCGCATAGCCGCCAACTATCACGCCGCTATCGAAGCGTTTCGCAATTTCCAGCGTGCCGCCTTTATCACCCGCCAGATACTGCCCCACGCTGGCTTTCACCAGAACATCCTGAGCAAACGAAGGATTCCAGTACGCCGTCAAATGCCCGGTCTTCACGCTGTAGTCGGTGAACTTCATCATGTCCTGTGCGCTACGCCAGTCACGCTGTTTCACGTAGTTGGCGTCAATGCCAAACGCCCAGTTGCTGTCCAGCGGACGATACAATACTTCCGCGCCCGCCCCGCCGTACATGGTTTCCAGATAACCGCCGTAAACCTGTCCATAGAATCCATTACCGAGAGACTGGAAGTAATTGGCCTGCAGGTTATTCACGTAGACGTCGTTCTGTACATACTCACGCACATGGGTACGCACCCGCGGTAAATGCGAATCCTGCGGTGGGTTAGTGTAGTTAAACTTGTCGTAGTTATTGGCGAGGTTGGCAAACAGGCTACCGGTGGTCAGCAGGTGATCCGTGACCCACAGATCCGCCGTTCCCATCACGCCCAGTTGATACATATAGAAGTTTTCCGGGCCACCCACCGACTGGTTAAGTACCGGATCGATGTGAAAATCGAAACGTGATTTGTCGATATACCAGCCCTGCTCGGTAGTTTTCGGCACCACGGGCTCAACGCGTTTTTGCGCCAGTTGGGTTTCATGACCCAGCGGCTCGCCTTCCAGATGGCGCTTGAGGCTGGAAACCTCCGTTTCGGTCGTCACCTGCGGTAAGTTCAGGCGATTTTCCGTAATGCGGATCGTGCGGATCCCGTCAGGGAGATCGTTCATCACGATCCGGTTGGCGCGTTCGATCCCTTCACGCGAATCACGGTATTTCACCTGTTCACCGGTGACGTATAGCGTATCGCCCTGCACCTGAATTTTAGGATCCGCCAGCCCGGCGTTATATTTCAGCAACGTTAGCTGATTCGCCACCACAGAATGTTGCAGGATGGCATCCTGGGGCTGGGGCTGATATTTCGGGCGGGCATTGTCATTATACGCGGGCCGCAGATCGTTAAAGTTGGTACGCAGCGTGAAGCCAAACATAACAGTGTTGCCACGTTCGTAGCTGAGGTTAACGTCGGCCCAATCGGTGACGCGATAAATAGCGCCGACGTTAAACTTGCTCTTCTGATCCAGCTTACCCGCAAAATCCTGCTGATAATTATTGCCTTCATACTCCAGCTTCAAACGCAGCGGCTGCCAGGGGGTTTGATATTCCACACCGCCAAACAACGATGCCGGACCATGGAACATCTGACTACCATCGATAGAACCCGCCTGTTTGTAGCTATTGTCGCGATAACAGAATTTATCGCTGTAGGAACACAGCGGGTTGCTGACGTTGCCGCTGGTCCCCAGGTAGCCCCAGCCAAGACCCAGTGAGAAATCAAACGGTCCCCAGGCTTTACTCGCCACAATGTACTCCGCATCAAACAGACCGGTTCCACCAATATCCCGTGCACCAACCGCGACCTGCGGCATCCAGTAACTCTCTTCCCACAACCGCAGTTTGAGGTCAAACGCCTTATCCTTGTATGTCTGATCGCCAGAAAACGACTCTACACTGCTGTACTTTTTGGTGCGAACATCGGTATAGCGCAGCGTGGTTTCCAGCCAGGGGAAAAGCTGCACCGACCCTGAGTAGTAACGGTATTGATCGTTATCGCGGTAGTTGAGGCTCATTTCACCTTCACGGGCCATCCGCGCAGTCGGGGTTTGCAGCAGCCCCACGCCGCCAAAATCGGACTGTGATGGTCCAACGGGTGCAGGCCAGGTTTCACCGTGGCAGGCAACGCTCACGCCCAGCGCCAACAGGCTGAGCAGATAAGTTTTTCTCATTATTCAGGGATCCGCTGAGTCAGGGTGCGAAGAACATCGGCATTGATTTCATCCGGAACGTTGCTCCAGACGGCTTCGGAAAGTCCGACAAAAATGATGCTGCCGGGCATCGGCTCAACGTGGCGTTTGTTCCAGTAAGCCACTGGCGCTTTCTGCATATGTCCGTCGGGATAGACCACCCACGCATAGCTGCGATCTGCACCGCTGAGCCGATGTTGTTCAGCGAGATAACTGGCCACATCACGGCCGGGCATAAACGGTTGTTTACCCGGACGACTTAGTAAGCCAAATAGCGTTATCTCCGTTGGCTGTGGACCAACCCACAGCGAGTAATTACCCTGCAACGGCGGGTTGCCTCGTTCGCTGACGCGCACAACATCCGGGTCGAGGTTAATCTTCTGTCTGCCGGTTATCTTCACTGCCTGAATCTGCTGGCGTAGCGCGTTAATCGCTGCAGCATCCTCACCACTTTCCTCTGCACTCAGCACTGCCAGGCGCGCCAGTAATGCCTGCTGCTGGCGTTGTGCCGAGATAGTGCCTTGCGCTTCACCGAGAACCGCTGCCGGCCACCAGCTGTTGCTTAATCGTGGCTGCCCCACCAGGTCGATCAGATGTTCAGCACCGGTCAACATCTGCGGTTCTGAGTGGCCTGCGATCATCACTTTTACGTCACCTGCGGCAAAAACAGATGACATACTCAGACTGACGAGCAACGCGGTAATTGTCCGTTTCATCATGGTTTTGCCGCCTTAATCAGCGTGGTTTTCACCAGGAAGAAATGTGCACCCAGATACTGCTCTGACTGACGGATTTGCCCTTCATTGTCGATCCAGTAGCGGTTATGCCAGTGCGCCTGATCGGTCGTCACCTCTTCGTCCAGCACCCGAACCGCGGTCTCTTCGCTGCCCACGCTGATGCTATCAGGGCCATCCCATTTGAAAATCGAGTGGGCAGTGGCGTAACGGACCTGTTGATGCTCAGTCCAGCCCATCGTTCGGGTCCACGTTGCGCCATCAACTATCTGATTGGGCTTGAACAGTGGATCTGTCGCCAGATTATTCACCTCGATCAGGTTGTCGCCACCGAGTTGCGTTTTCACCAGTCGCCCATGCTGCGTCACGAGAATGGCCTGATCCTGAGTCACCCATTTCTGCTGCCCGTTTTCGGTAAAAGCGAGCACGACAAACAGCCGGGGACCACCGTTGAGCTGCATATACTGGCTGGCGTAGGGCATATTGTGGATATCATCATCCGTCATCAGAACGCCAGGTGACCCAAACACACTCTCCCACAGCGAATGACCCAGCCCTTCGGTGGTAGCTGAACACGCTTGTAATAACAGGCAAACCAATATCAGCGCTGGTCGCTTCACGACGCTTCTCCGCATTATTGCCGGGTGATGCTATGTTTACCCCGGCCTACAAATCCCACAGGCTTATGGCAATCCAAAATAACCACACCGAAGTGTGGTTATGGTTAAACGTACCGGTACTACTGGGTACTGGTGGTTGTAGTAGTGGTTGTTCCGGTATTAGAACCATCGCCACCACCGGTTGCCGCCAGGGCGACCCCCACCGCAGAACTTACGGTGCTCACGCTGGTTGCGGAGGAACTTCCTGCCGAAACCGACGCCGCTGCCGACCCTGCGGCCTCCCCCACCTGAACGGGGGCGGCATAAACAGAGGTCGCCGCAAGCGCAGATATAGCCCACAGGCCATACAGAACTTTTTTCATCACAAATTCCCTTCATTGCATGAATGGAGATTTACCCAAAAGAATTTCGGGCGAGATCGAGTATACACAACCAAAGTATGCAAATTAGACCGGTCGGAGATTTAGGATAATTAGATGGCAAGAAATGAAATTATTTACTGTTTATAAT
>NZ_JANEWI010000023.1:0-79573 GCF_028069775.1 Citrobacter sp. Igbk 17
GATTCGATTAATAATATGAGGGGAATGGCTATTTCATGCGTTAAAAAAATAAATTAACCCAGGATGATCGCCATCACTGTCAAGCATGTTTGTCTGTGTCAGGATGGTTTATAGCAAAAGGAGGGATGATGATGCTAGGTTGGGTAATTACCTGTCATGACGATAAGGCACAGGATATGCTGCAGCGTCTGGAAAGAAAGTACGGTCCACAGGCACAGTGCCGGGCAGTCAGCTTCTGGCGTGGACTCAGTTCGAATATGTTAAGCCGTATGATGTGCGATGCTTTGCATGCCACAGACTCCGGTGAGGGCGTCATCTTTCTGACGGATATTGCTGGCGCTGCACCGTACCGTGTCGCCTCGTTGATGAGTCATAAGCATCCCCAGTGTGAAGTTATTTCCGGTATCAGCTACGCATTGCTGGAGCAAATGCTAATATCGCGGGAATCTTTGAGCAGTTCTGCCTTTCGTGACCGTATCGTGACGCTTGGTGGGCCTGACGTCTCGAGCCTCTGGCATCAACAACAGAAAAATCCGCCTTTCGTATTGCTGCATGATTTGTATGCGTGTTAATCATTGGTATTGATAGCGATTTTGCTACAATAATCGAAGTTTCTCGCCTCGGTTATCTTATATGGTGATGCGCGCTCTGTTGGTTTTGTTGCTCCTGTTCTCCGGTAGCGTTGCTGCGGCGTTGCCTGCTCGTTATATGCAAACCACTGAAGCGGCTGCCGTTTGGGCGCAGATCGGTAATAAAATGGTGACGGTAGGGAATATACGCGCCGGCCAAATCCTCTCAGTAGAGCCAATTGCCGCTGACTACTATGAATTCACCTTTGGCTTTGGTACCGGGTTTATCGATAAGGGACATCTGGAGCCTGTTCAGGGGCGGCAGAAAGTTGACGATGGTTTAGGTGACCTCAACAAACCGCTCAGCAATCAAAGCCTGATAACCTGGAAAGACACACCCGTTTATAATGCCCCGGATGTTGGGAGTGCTCCGTTTGGCGTACTGGCGGACAACCTGCGCTATCCCATAATTAGTAAGCTTAAAGACCGACTCAATCAGACCTGGTTTCAGATTCGCATTGGTGGCAGGCTGGCTTATATCAGCGCGCTGGATGCACAGGAAGACCACGGTATTCCTGTGTTGACCTACCATCATATTCTGCGTGATGAAGAGAATACTCGTTTTCGCCACACCTCCACGACCACCTCTGTGCGTGCGTTCAGTAACCAAATGGCCTGGCTACGGGATCGCGGTTACACCACGTTGACGATGTATCAACTGGAAGGCTACGTGCAGAATAAAATGAATCTGCCAGCACGAGCTGTTGTGCTGACGTTCGACGATGGCCTGAAGTCGGTCAGCCGTTATGCTTATCCTGTCCTCAGGCAGTTCGGGATGAAAGCGACAGCGTTTATTATTTCGTCGCGTATTAAGCGCCATCCCCAGAAGTGGGACCCGAAATCGCTGCAGTTTATGAGTCTCTCTGAATTGAATGGTATCAGGGATGTTTTTGACTTCCAGTCACATACCCATTTTTTGCACCGGGTAGATGCCAACCACCGGCCAATCCTGCTGAGTCGCAGTTATCACAATATTCTGTTTGATTTTGCGCGTTCGCGGCGGGCGCTTGCTCAGTTTAATCCCCATGTTATTTATCTTTCGTATCCGTTTGGTGGCTATAACGCAATAGCCGTCAATGCGGCAAAAGAGGCAGGGTTCCACATGGCGGTCACCACGGTGAGAGGGAAGGTGAAGCCGGGGGATAATCCGTACTTATTGAAACGACTTTATATTTTAAGAACGGATTCACTGGAAACGATGTCGCGGCTGATCAGCAATCAGCCGCAGGGGTAGGTCAGTAGTAGGTCATCAACACGGTGGCGGCGGCTTTGAACTCTCCAGCCTTCATCGTATTGCCGTCTTTGACCAACTGAGCGGTAAAATCGATCACGTTAGCGGTGGTGCTTGAGCCTGTATTGAAGTTGTAATGTGTTTGGGCATATGAGTTAGGGATAAACTGAGATGACGTGTTTGATCCGGACATCAGCTTGACGCCCACGCCGGAGGCGGCGTTGGTGGTGAGCGTATTCCCCAGTAGATCGTTACTGCTTCCCGTGGTTTTATTCGAGGTGATTTTTACATCAACGCCAAACAGGTTATTGCAGCCCTTAAGCTGTACGGCAACGTCATGACTACGTGCTGACTGGTTAAAATCGGCAAGCATATAGTCACCGAGGTCGATATTGGTTGAGCCATCGCTGAGTGCTGCGGTCTGGCAGGTGGTGGTAGTAATGGGGATTTGAAAGCTGGTTGGGGTAACGTTGAATGTCCAGGGCTTGTTATTGCTATCGGTTCTGTCGCCAATCGCCATTTGTCCCAGCGAGAAGCTGGCTTTTGGCGTTAATGTGACGATACCGCTGGTATTCCCGGCAAACTCGGCGTTGTACTGATAAATATGAATAAGCGCTTTCCAGGTCTTGTTTTTCCAGCGTTCGTCGTCGTGGTCAGCTTCAAGAGTTTCCCAGCCATCGGTGGTGACTCCCGTATTTTTGAAAAAACCACCGCCTGCGTCAGAATAAATTTTGGCAGTAAAGTAGATACCTGGAATATTGGTGTAATACAACGCTGCGCTGTCATCATACGCGCTCCCGGCGTGAACATAGGCTGTATCTGCCTTTTCCTTCAACACCTCGCCATCGTTACCCAGGCTACAGGTGGATTGCAGAGACGGGCTTAGCGTTAAATTAACTGTGGCGAGCAATACCTCATCATTTGAATACCCGGGCCCACTGGACTGGCTCCAGCGGATATTATTTGAGGATATGCCATTCACCAGTGTTGTCGTACCGCCGCCGCCGTTACCAAACCGACACTCAATAGCGGCTTGCGCTGGACCCGCCGTAATTAACAGCGCGGCGAGCAGAAAATAAATATGCCTTACTGGCGTTCGCCGTGTGATAAACATGAGTAACCTTCCTTCATCCTGAATTAGTTATAAATGGTGCTGACCAGTACGTTGCTGGTAATTTTTCCTGTACTCACCGGGCCCGTATTTTGCAGCCGGGCATAGAACTCATACTCGGCGGCCCAGGCACTGTTCTCTATATTCATTGTGACGTTAGATGTGCCATCGCTATTGAGCACGTTAGTGTGGTGCGCAGTAGAGAAAATAACGATGCCGACGTTATCCGCGCCGCTTGCTGTCACGGGGGTCTCATTGATAAACACCTGCTTGCTGCCCGTTGGCCACTGTCCGTTTTGCGGCTGGAAACTAAAGTTCAGTGAATTTACCGTAATATTATCTCCCGGGCAGTTTTCCACTTTTATTGAGAAGGCCGTACCCGCAGCCGCATCGGTGGGGGCAAGACGTGAGCTGCCGTCAGCGTTATAAAACCAACCTTTTCCGACGGTGGGGAGATGTACCTGCCCACTGTCAGAAACCGAGATCTGGCAGGTGTTTTCAACAATATTGGCGCTGAGGGTCATCTCCAGATTTGCGTCACCGGCCTGGCAACCACATGCGACTGCCAGGCACGCCGAAAGGCTGAAGATAGAACGTATTTTTTTACTCAGCGTGAATAACACGATTCCCTACCTTATCTTCTATTGGTACGTCACCAGGAATGTGACCGGAGCTCTGATGTTGCCAGCCTTCACGTCGCTGATAGTGCGTGCCTTGGCAATCACGATCCGGGCATCCATCTCAACATCGACGTTGCTATCGCTAATGGTGATGTTCTGTGCGGGTTTGCTATTGCAGCTTAAGAGCGTGCCCGCGCCAGCTTCTCCCTTCCAGATTTCAAAACCAGTGGCGTTGCCCGCCGAGAAAGAATCGCCGTCAGAATCCGGGCCGGAACAGCCGCCACCGCTGCCGGAAGTGGCCTGAATACTGGCAGATTTAACGCCTACGCAATCGCTGAAGGCAATTTTGAAGGCTTCGCTGCGGCTCTGAGCAACCAGATCGGATTTAAATACGTCACCAAAAGCGAGTTCACTGATAGATTGTCCGCCCGCACTCTGGATTTGCGCTGTGCAGGTACCGGCTTCAATCGTTGATGTGAACGTCGCCTGGACGCTGGTGGTGCCGGTGATGTCCGCGAGCGTCACCGTGGAGTAACCGGCGGTGAGTAAGGTGGCGACGATCAAAGATGTCAGGGTATATATTTTCATTTTTTGGTTCCTTGCCGTTATTCATACTCAAAATTGAACGTTGCGATGGCGCTGAAAATACCGGTTGTTCCTTTACCGGTTGCCGTTTCCATGAGGCGGGCAACTAATGGCACCTCCTGGGCGCTGATTTCGCTTGATGTCCAAAATAGGCTTTTGGCATCGTCGGTGGCGTTTATTTCAAAAGGCTGATCGGGAGTCACGGCTCGGGCAATGCTGACGCCAACGTTGCTGGCCGCATTATCGGTCGCCGAATTGCCAATGGCCGTCTGGATGCTGGAGACGTTACCGGTGATGGTGGTTTTCAGTTTGGTTAAGCTTGATGGGCAATCGACGATTTTGAGCTTAAACGCGGTTGTCGCGGAGCTGTCGGCGTTGATGATTTTATCCAGTTGGGTAATCCCGCCGCTGCCGATGGGAATAATATTGTTTGTGCCGTCACCGCTACCGCCTTCAAGGGTCATATCGCAGGTTGTCTCGCGAAGCGTTGCGGTTAATGTCAGGTCGAGATTGAGCGTGCCGCTGGCCATAGCCGACGTGCTTACGCACAGCGTTAGCAGGATGATAATACGTAAAAAGAACCGTGATGATTGCATAAAAACTCCTTGTAAAAACTATTCCATCTGGCATATTTGGTTATTTAGCATGATGCTTAATCCCACTTTCTGTGCAGACTCCGTAATGCGATATGTCACTGTACAACTACTGTTGGCGGTATTTCCCCATATGACGCGTAGCGTGCCATTGTCCTGCACGCCGCGGACATAAGCCTGCCCCGCCTGGCCGACTGCGCCTATTGAAAGCCCTTGCTCATTGAGCACGTCTGCACCAAGCGGAATAAAACCGTTGTCTGAGCGGTGCAGGTCGAGCAGCAGTGAGCGGCCCTGATCGGTTTCAAAATCAACACGAATGACGGCGCCGCTGCGCGGTACGGCGGTTGTACTGGTGTTTTTAATCTCCACGTCGGATTCAAGGTCAGAGATATCAAGACCAATCGTGTTTTCCCGGTAAGCAGATAAATACGGCATGATGGCATAGCCAGAGCCGTCGATAACGCCATCACCAGTCGTTAAATGCGCACCCTCTGCGCCGGGAGCGCTGACCAGCGCCAGCGTATCGGTGTCGCCGATGCTGCCGGGGGCGAGCGTGAGTCCGCCGGCGTGCAGCAGCATGCCGCCACTGTAGCTCAAGGAGGTCTGGCGGTTACTCCTGTCTGCTGCGGAGGCCGAAAGGCTTAAGGGGCCATAAGCGCTGTTGTAGCTACCGTATCCGCCGATTTGCCTGGTGTCGCTACCATCAGCATGAGTCGTGCTGGCATTGATGCTATAGCTGAAGCGGTAATCTTCGGTATTGCCGTTAGCGCTGGTATTCAGCGTTGAATTCTTTTTGAAGTCGGAACTCAGGCTGGTGTTGATGCTGGAGAACCCGCCCGGGGATTCTCCGTGGTTAAACAGCGTCCCCAGCGGAATACTGAGGTTGAGATACAGCCGATCGTCTTTTTCGCCGTATTCGTTATAGCTGCGCTGCAATGAAATACTGTAGCTGCCAAGACTGAATGAGTTGTTATAACCTACTGAATATTGGGAGGTTGTGCTGCTGCTATTCCAGTAGTTCTGCCAGCTTCCGGTCAGATAAAGCGAACCATAATCCTTTTTTTCCGCAGCCAAAGGTTGGCTCACGTTAATCTGTATCTGATTTTTCATCCGCTGATAGCTGTCATAGGTGCTGTTACTATTGTTGTCTGTGTTGTTTTGAATTTCGTCGGTGAGCGTGGCCGCATCGCTTAGTGTCAGATAGTTTGCCGTTGAAAAACGGTAGGCGGCGACGTTGAAAGAGGTGCGTGTTGGCTCAATCAGCTTGCTCCAGGAGAGGCGATAGCTTTGGCCACTTAACGGGCCCAGGCCGCTGATATCAGCATCGGAATAGGTGGTATCGAATGAGAATGCGCCCAGCCGTGTATTGATGGCCAACCCCAGCAGGCCGGAGAAATAATGGTTATCGGCATACTGTGCGCCAGCGTATCCCGTGACAAGATCCGTTAAGCCGTAAAAGCCGGAGAGGTAGCCTACTTTGGGCCGTGTCTTCAAATTGCTATCATTCAGCTCACCCAAGCCAATATCCCAGCGGGCATTGCCGGGGCGAATGAGCTGGCTAACGGAAGAGTAGGGGACGGAAAAGGTTCGCTGGCTGCCGTCGGATTCTTCGACGGTAACTACCAGATCGCTGCCGTAGCCCACGGTGCTCAGGTCGCTAATTTCGAATTCGCCCGGCGGGACGGTGCTTTCATAAATTTTATTGCCGCTTTGCGTCACGGTGACTTTAGCATTACTGGTGGCGACACCATGAATCCTGGGCGCATACGTGGAGATCCCGCCCGGCAGCATGCGGTCATCGTTATAAATACGCATTCCGCGCAGGTTGAAAGCGTTAAATATATCGCCACGCGTATAGGAGTCGCCAAGCAACAACTGCGAATGTAGCCTTGTAAGGTCGCGCTGTAGATAAATGTCCTGACTGGCGTAGTCGGCGCCGCTATCCTGATCCCAGTTGAGGGTGCCTCGCGAACGCAGGCGCCACGGCCCAAAATTCAGACCATATTTTAGTCCAGCATAGGCGGTTTCTGTCGTGCTGTTTGCGCTATGGTTACGCCAGGCGTTGAGATCGTATGAAACCATGGCTGCGACTATCCCATCATCCCAGAGCGAAGGATCAATATAGCCGTTCGGGTGACTGTCGATATAAATCTGCGGCGAATTAAGGTTGAGCTCCTGATTACCAGAGTCAAAATTCCAACTCATACCGGGAAAGACGCTGGTGATATCAATGCAGGTTTCTTCGTCGTTATCTTTCAATTTGTCTTTAATTGCATCTGCTTTAATCCCTATCTGCATCAGTATTTTGGTAGTAAAGCAGGGGGTGGCTCGCGGCGTGTTATTGTCCTTAAAGGTAAAGTCTGTCAGTAGCTTTTTTCTTTTGTTTAGCGACAGTTGGGTTTTGAACGTCCCTGGAATAATGGGATTGCCTTTTGAGAAGCGGCTAACATCAATATTATTGCCAGTGTTAAACAAGAACAGATCGTTGAATTCGACATCTTCATCAGAAGATTGGGGTGTAGAGGTATCGACCGCATAGGATGGAGCCTGAGCAGCAAAATAGATAAAAATGCAGTAAATAGAGCGGCGCAGTAACAATCTCTTCACTAATCCATTAGTTACTAACAGCAGAGGCTCTGCTGGCAGGTTGTTATGTTATTTAATGACTGCCTGGTGTTGTTCTACTCCTCCGAAATCATTAATCGATGCATAAGTAATTTTTGCGACTTTAGCCGAACGGGTATGCGTTAATGCCATTGCCTGACTGCTGAATGGCGCGACAGTGTGTGGCTCAACCTCTTCGGGTGTGCCTCCTAACTGAGCGGTTACTTTTGCCAGCGAGATGTAATAGGGCGAATCGTTGTGTGCAACCAAAACGGATTTGCTGTTTTGCTGCTGTTGAGACCATGTGAGCTGTGCCGCTGCGGTTGAAGGACTGCTTTTCAATCCATTTGGGCGGAAGAACATTTTGATACGGGTACGGAACGCCAGTTGCAGCATATTCTGGGTTTCAACGTTTTTGGCTTTTGATGGCACCTCAAGTACGTTAAACCAGAACAGGGTTTCTCTGTCCTGAGGTAAAGGTTGACCAAGCCAGGTAATACGTACCGTCTGACCGTTTCCGGCATCGACGCGCGATACTGGTGGTGTGATGACAAAGGGAAGCTTCAATTCCTGCGGGCTCGTGGTATCGCGGCCATCGTCCAGCCAGGTTTGCACTAATAACGGCTTTTTACCGCGGTTTTCCATATTCACCGTTACGTCTTTTGCTGATTCCGGATAGATAACACGGGTGCCGGAAATCACAATATCGGCGAGAGCGACATGAGATGTCAGTAGGGTCGCGCTAAACAATAGCGCTGATTGGGCGGTTTTAGTGAGATTCATCATATTCATCCATAAATATCAAAGGCGCTTCTCCTGATAGTTAAGCGCCTGTTTATCAAATAATTATTGATAGGTCATTGTGAAGGTTGCGGTGCTGCTTACGCTACCAGAGGTGATATCCGTTGTACCTTTGACCCAGTCAGCACTGGGGACATAGGCCACGCGATAGGCGAGGGTGCCTTCACCGGTACTGATATCTGCGGTTTGAGAGTTGTTATCAGCGAGCCCGATGTTAATACGCGTTTTATCCGTGCTAGCGTTGTTGTAGAGCGCCAGGTTGACGTTGTTAGCATGGCCAGACACGACAGGATTGTTTTTTAGCGTACCGTTACTGAGATCGGCAAACTGCTGTGAGGTAAAGACCGCGGAGGCTTTTGTTAGCCCATCAGGGCAATTACTGAGTTTCAGTTCGAACTCTTTTTCACCCACCCCTTTATCGATGGTTGTGCCTTCAACATCGCTTTTCTTTACAACGGGGAGCGGAACGTAGACATCGTTTGTATCAAAGCCGTCATTGGTCGTGATGGTACAGGTCGTATCCGTGACTGCGCCATCAAATGTAATAAGACCTATGTCGACAGCCTGGGCTGAAAGAGAACCCATTGTGGCTACAGCGAAGGCGGTGGCCAGAGTTGTTTTATAAATCATATATAACATCCATTTATGAGTGGTGATGGAAAATTAATTCATTTAATTTTCTATGTGCACTTACGATTATATTTACGAAAAATAATCCTGTTTCATTATATTTTCTAAAAAGATTATTAAGTTTTATTTGATGTTTGGTGAGTATACCTTACTAGATTACGTGGGGAGCCTCCTCCAGTCCATTCAATGCAGGCTATGGCTTGTTTGAGGAAAGGATTAATTCAATGGAGTAGCGGCAGTGCGCAATAGATAAGGAAATGAGATATTATACAGCCGCATCAAAAATATTATGCTGCCGTATTACATTGGTGATAAATGTGCGGAGACAACCTGACTCATGCGGTCTCCGCAATTAGCATCAGGCAACCTGTACCGGAATGGCTTTCGCGGTACGCTTCATTTCGTTGTCGCCTTCAAAGTAGGCCACTTTCGGGCGCCATGTCCGAGCTTCTTCATCAGACATGGTGACGAAGCTGGCGATAATCACAATGTCGCCAACCTCAGCGCAGTGCGCTGCCGCACCATTCACCGAGATGATTTTGGAGCCGCGTTCAGCCGCAATCGCATAGGTTGAGAAACGTTTCCCATTCGTCACGTTCCAGATATCAATAGCTTCGTTTTCCAGAATACCGGAGGCATCAAGGAAATCCTGGTCGATGGCGCAGGAGCCTTCGTAATGCAGGTCCGCCTGCGTGACTTTTACGCGGTGGAGCTTGCCTTGCAGCATGGTGCGAATCATAACTTCTATACCCTGTCGTTTACCTTGGCTAAGCAGGCACAACTGGCCCGCTTTGAGAAATTTCTCAGGCAGTATTGCCCGATTTTTAACCCCTGTCTACAGGGCTAATGTAACGCTTTGATTATCGATCAGCCGTGCCTGGCCCAGCCATGCGGCGACCAGAATCACTGCACGCTTGCTGTTTTCAGTCAGTTCCAGCAGTGTGTCGGCATCGCGGATCTGAATATCGTCGGCGCGGAAACCTTTTTCATTCAGCTCCTGCGCGGCAATAGCAATAATCTCTTCCAGATCGCGCTCGCCAGCCTGTAATTTTTCGCCAATGCGGCTCATCACTTTGTACAAGCCGGGGGCGATTTTACGCTGCTCTGCCGTCAGATATCCGTTACGTGAGCTAAGGGCTAAGCCGTCTTTGGCGCGAATAATAGGCACACCGACGATCTCAATGTCATAACCCATATCCGCAACCATTTTGCGGATCAATGCTAACTGCTGGAAATCTTTTTCGCCAAAGCAGGCAACATCCGGCTGGATCAGGTTGAACAGTTTGCTGACGATGGTCGAAACGCCACGGAAGTGGCCCGGACGGCTGGCGCCTTCCAACATGGTAGAGAGGCCGGGAACATCAACGTACGTCTGGCCTTCCAGCCCCTGTGGGTAGATTTCCTCAACGGCTGGAGCAAAGATATAATCGACTTTACGTTTGTTCAGCTTTTCACAGTCTTCCTGCAGCGTGCGCGGATAGCGCACCAGATCTTCCGGTCGGTCGAATTGCATTGGGTTGACGAAAATGCTGACGATGACCACTTCGGCCTGGGCTTTTGCTTCATCGACCAGCTTCATGTGGCCGTCGTGTAGATTGCCCATGGTGGGAACCAGCGCCACACGTTTACCTTCCTGACGCAGACGGCGAATATGCTGGCGCAGCAGCGGCAGGGTTTCAATAATTAGCACACCTTGACTCCTTTAGTTGCCTGAGGGTCTGTAGGCCAGAGAAGCTGTTTGCGCCGCCATCCGGCAACGTGCGCCGAACCGCCTGATGGCGCTACGCTTATCAGGCCTACATCTCGTCAGAAAATTTAGTGGAAGCTATGTTCTTCGCCCGGGTAAACGCCGGATTCCACCTCAGCAATATACTGCCGCACCGCAGCGCGCATGTCGCCCGCTTCGGCAAGGAAATTTTTCGCGAATTTTGGAATATGACCGCCGGTAATGCCAAACGCATCGTGCATCACTAAAATCTGACCGTCGGTGACGTTGCCCGCGCCGATGCCGATCACCGGAATGGATAGCGCTTCGGTGATGCGTTTTGCCAGTTCAACCGGCACGCATTCCAGCACCAGCAGTTGAGCGCCAGCCGCTTCCAGTGCCAGTGCGTCGTCAAGTAGCGTTTGCCCGGCATCACCACGGCCTTGCACCTTATAGCCGCCAAAAATGTTGACTGACTGCGGGGTCAGACCCAGATGACCGCAAACCGGAACCGCGCGTTCAGTCAGCATTCTCACCGTATCGACCAACCATGCGCCGCCTTCAATCTTGACCATATTGGCACCCGCGCGCATCACAACCGCCGCGTTTGCAAAGGTTTGTTCTGGCGTAGCGTAGGCCATAAACGGGAGATCGGAAAGCAGCAGGCAGTTGGGTGCCCCGCGACGCACAGTGCGAGTATGGTAGGCAATATCGTCAACAGTGACCGGCAGGGTAGAGTCATGACCCTGAATCGTCATCCCCAGGGAATCACCCACCAGCATCACATTGATACCTTCGTCGGCAAAGAGTTTCGCGAAGCTGTAGTCGTAGGCCGTAATCGTCGCGAAGCGTTTCTTCTCTTGCTTGTATTTTTGCAGCAATGAGATTGTTGTCGGTTTCATAACATATCCTGATGGTGAAAGTCATATTTAACGGCATTCTAGCAGTCACATTCAGGGGGGCAATTGATTTAAGCAATCGTTTGGCGCGAAAGCAGTAAACGCTAAAGGGGAAGGATTACTTTACCAGTGTGCAGGTTTTGCCGCACCGAGTTGGGAGAGGTGTTGATGCAGGCGGGTTCCGTCCGGGAAGGTCAGTTCAGGTGCGATTTCAAAAAGTGGCCACAGCATAAAGCCGCGGTTTTTCATATCGTAGTGCGGTACGGTCAGACGTTCGGTGTTAATCACTTCATCACCAAACAGCATGATGTCGAGGTCCAGCGTACGCGGGCCCCAGCGCTCGGCTTTACGCACACGGCCCTGCTGCAACTCAATGCGTTGAGTGTGATTAAGTAACTCTTCCGCTGCAAGGGTGGTTTCCAGCGCGACGGCGGCATTCAGGTAATCGGGCTGATCCTGTGGGCCTAATGGCGGGGTGCGGTAAAAGGAAGAAACGGCGAGAATTTGGCTGTCCGGGATTTCACCGATCGCTTGCACGGCAGCATTAACCTGCTCCAGAGGAGAGGCTAAATTACTGCCGAGAGCGATATATACCCGTCGTCTTTCAAGCTGCATCTGTGTCACCGCCTTGATGCGACTCGAAATTTGTAGGGTATACGTGATGGGTCATGCGGAACCTTCGCGGCGCGGCGCACGCTTACGTGGACGACGATGACGACGACGTTCTGGTTCTTCATCAAGCTCGTTCAGCATGCCTTTTTGCTCTGGCGGAGCCGACACCTGGAATTCGCCCCACCACTGCGCCAGACGCTGCAGTTCGGCGTTATTTTCCACTTCGGCACGCAGCGCCAACAAGTCGTAGGCTGCGCGGAATTTTGGATGCTCCATCAGCTTCCAGGCGCGCTTACCCTGACGACGGGACATGCGTAACTGAAGCTGCCAGATATCACGGGTGAGCGACGTCAGGCGTTTCGGGATAGCCAGTGAACGACAGGCTTCATCCAGCACGTCGTTCATGGCCAGCGCGAAGGCGTCGTAATAGGCCAGACCGCTTTCCTGGGCAATTTTCTGCGCGGTTTCCAGCAACGGATACCAGAACATCGCCGCAAACAAGAAGGCCGGGTTCACGCGCATATCATTGTGGATACGGGTGTCGGTATTCTTTAGTACCTGGGCAATGATGCGTTCCATCGCGCTGTCACCGTCTTCGGTGAAATAGCGGGTGATGGTTGGGAACAGCGGCTGGAACAGGCTGTACTCACGCAGTTTTTTATAGGTTTCATAACCGTAGCCAGCCTGTAACAGCTTGAGTGCTTCTTCAAACAGGCGTGCAGGAGGAATATCGTTCAGCAGTGTTGCCAGGCGTGGGATCGGCTCTGCGGTTTCCGGGCTGATACGCATATCAAGCTTGGCTGCAAAGCGTACCGCGCGCAGCATACGCACGGGATCTTCACGATAGCGCGTTTCAGGATTGCCAATCAGACGGATGATGCCGTCTTCCAGATCCTGCATTCCACCCACGTAATCACGAACGGTGAAATCAGCCACGCTATAGTAGAGGCTGTTGATGGTGAAATCGCGGCGTTGGGCATCTTCTTCGATGGAACCGAAGATGTTGTCGCGCAACAGCATTCCGTTTTGCCCACGCTGTGACGTTGCACGATCGGCTTCGCTGCCTTCATGATGACCACGAAAAGTCGCGACTTCGATAATTTCCGGGCCAAACATGACGTGAGCCAGACGGAAACGACGCCCAACCAGGCGGCAGTTGCGAAACAACTTCCGTACCTGATCCGGTGTCGCGTTAGTGGTGACATCAAAGTCTTTCGGTTTTTTGCCCAGCAAAAGGTCGCGCACGCCACCGCCAACCAGCCATGCCTCGTATCCAGCCTTATTAAGCCTGTACATTACCTTCAGGGCATTTTCACTGATATCTTTGCGGGAGATAGAGTGCTGCTCACGCGGGATTACCGTCATATGCGGACGGGCGACGGCAAGCTCGGCCTCGCGCTCCTCGCGGCTTAGCACCTTGCGGCAAAAATTAGCGACTCGGGTAAAAATAGTGCACCTCGGTAGTGTCAAACTTCAGTCAGAACAAGTGTTGCTGTGTAAAAATCGCGGCTAATCATAGCTCAGCATGAGTCATTTGAGAATGCCGGATTTACATTCACTGAACCCGGCACAGTCGAAAGCGTCCAATTTTGCACCGCAGTTTGCAGTAATTCTTCCACACTCAGCGCTTGCCACGGTATTGCAGTGCTCTGACCGAGGAAACGCAACGCCTTGATGAGAATCGGGCGTGGATCGCTGTGCGGTAGGGCAGGCGCATGATTCTGCTTAGAAAGTTTAGCGCCTTGCTCGTTGAGCGCCAACGGCAGATGAATATAGTCCGGTACTTGCCAGCCGAACTGCTGATACAACGAAATTTGGCGTACAGTCGGTTCGATGAGATCTGCACCGCGTACAATCTCAGTTACCCCCTGGAAGTGGTCATCAACCACCACCGCAAGGTTATAAGCAAACAGTCCGTCGCGTCGGTGGATAATAAAGTCTTCCCGAGCAAGCTCTGGGTCGGCGTGAATGTTGCCGCGCAGCAGGTCGTTAAAGTGTAAGACGGGATGCTGTTGCTTGATGCGTACCGCTGCATTTTCCGGCCCGTGGCGTAACGCGCGGCAATGACCGTCGTAAATCCCGCCAATACGCTGAATACGGGCGCGTGTACAGGTGCAGTAGTAGCTTAAATCTTGTTGTTGTAACCAGGCCAGTGCCTCACGGTAGGCGTCATGGCGTTGCGACTGCCACACGATTTCGCCATCCCAGTGCAGCCCGTAATGTTCCAGCTGACGCAGAATCGTCTCTGCAGCACCGGGAACTTCACGAGGGGGATCGATATCTTCAATTCGTACCCGCCAGATTCCACGTTGTGCACGGGCCTGCAGATAACTGCCGAGGGCGGCTACCAGGGAACCAAAATGCAGTTCACCGGAAGGTGAAGGGGCAAAACGGCCAATATAGGGTTTGTCTGTCATGTCGATGGATAATATAAAAGAATAAGGCGGGAGAAACTCCCGCCCAGGTATTGTCGGATTAGCGTAATGCTATCCGGCATGCAACAGCCTACGGGATTAACCCGCCATCTGTTTTTCGCGAATTTCTGCCAGCGTTTTGCAGTCGATGCACAGATCGGCTGTTGGACGGGCTTCCAGACGACGAATACCAATTTCTACGCCGCATGATTCGCAGTAGCCGAAATCTTCGTCTTCTACTTTCTTCAGCGTCTTCTCGATCTTTTTGATCAGTTTGCGCTCACGGTCACGGTTACGCAGCTCAAGGCTGAATTCTTCTTCCTGTGCGGCACGGTCAACCGGATCAGGGAAGTTAGCCGCTTCGTCCTGCATATGAGTCACAGTGCGATCGACTTCATCCCTGAGTTGATTACGCCATGCTTCAAGAATACGCCTGAAGTGCGACAGCTGGGCTTCGTTCATATACTCTTCGCCCGGTTTCTCCTGGTACGGCTCCACCCCAGCGATGGCGAGAATACTCAGGGACGATGTTTTACGGTTTTGCCCTTCTTGCATGTTGCTTCTCCTTAACACGCACTATCGATCCCCATGTTCGGGGGAAAAATCAGGTCGCTATAAATAGCAGATGCTTTTCCGGATAGCAATTATCTATACGTAACACTTGACAACCCTGTGAGGAAAAGCGTATTTGCGCACGCGGCCAGAATACTAATTAACCCGTTGTTCACACCATTATAAGGCAATGGGCAACGGTTCTTTAAGAGTCATACCATGGGCAGAAAGTTCCGCTTTATAAACCAGAATTTCGACCCCCTTTAGCTGTGCTTCGACTAATAACTGCGCATATTTTGCATCGATATGGCGCGCGGGTGAAAACCGTGTAATGGCTGAATGTAGTACCGCGAAAAATATGACTGCACGTTTACCTTCAGCCGCTACGCTCATCAATTCCCGAAGATGTTTCTGACCTCGTTCAGTGATGGCATCGGGAAAATAACCATACTCTTTTTCCGCCAACGTGACTGATTTTACTTCAATATAGCAGTCAGTCCGGGAATCTGCCTGTAACAAAAAATCAATACGACTGCCTTCTGCGCCGTATTTTACTTCACTTTTCAACACACTGTAGCCAGAAAGCTCCGCAATGAGTTCATTCTGAATCGCCTCTTTCGTTAAGCGATTGGCCCATAGCGTGTTAACACAAATAAAAGCATCAGATCCGGTTTGCGTTAATTCCCATGTATGTGGATATTTCCGTTTAGTATTTTCTGATGTTGAATACCAGACGGTATCACCAGGGGTTGCGCATCCGGTCATTGCTCCGGTATTTGGGCAGTGTAGCGTCAAGGTTGTGCCATCAGGTGTGATCACATCCGCTAAAAAACGTTTATAGCGCTGAATTAGCGTAGCGCGTTGTAAAGGGGGAGAAAATTGCATGAATAATACCCTTGATTACTTGCTCAGCGCCCAGCGTTGCAAGGTTGAGTAGCGAGTGCGTCCTCGCTCAAATGACGAGGCGTAAAGCGCAAACTCCGTAACCGGAAATGACCAGCAAAAACCGGGGGGCGGGATGGCGACTGCATGGCTGGCATCGCGCAAGAGCGTGATATGCGGGTGAAAGGGCTGCGGGCTTTGGTAGCATCCGCTGCGTGCGGCCTGTGCTCGCAGCATGTTGGCCAGTTGCAATAGCCCACGTGGCGGCTGGCGCATTCCCAGCCATACCACACGCGAACGCAGCCATTGCCCTGCATCGTCCAGCCTGAGCGTAAACGACGGCTGGCGAATGCGTCCGGCCAGCTGTGATAGCGCCTGCTGTTTCTCCGCACTGACATCCCCTAAAAAAGCCAGCGTCAGGTGCAGATTGTCCGCGGCGACAGGGCGGCCCGCTTCCGGTGGAAATTGTGCGGCTCGCCAGTGGATGAGCTGCTCCCGAACCTCAGTAGGCAATTCAATGGCAAAGAACAGCCGTTTTGGCTCAGACATGATGGATACTCGGTTATGAATTAACGCGATGCTACAATGCAGCGCGAAGAATGTTAACCCTCTGGAGTCATTTGTGACGTCGTTGCCCGTTGCCGCCATAGTGCCTGAACTGCTTACTGCCCTTGATGCCTCACCGCAGGTCCTGCTGACTGCGCCGACGGGGGCCGGGAAATCGACCTGGCTGCCGCTGCAGTTTCTGAAGCATCAGGGGATTTCGGGGCGCATTATCCTGCTGGAACCGCGTCGTCTGGCGGCTCGCAATGTGGCACAACGACTGGCGGAGTCGCTAAACGAAAAGCCCGGCGAAACCGTGGGTTACCGCATGCGCGCGCAAAGCTGCATTGGGCCGCAAACCCGGCTTGAAGTGGTCACAGAAGGTGTGCTCACGCGCATGATCCAACGCGATCCAGAATTGCAGGGGGTTGGTCTGGTGATCCTTGATGAATTTCACGAGCGCAGCCTGCAGGCGGATCTGGCACTGGCGCTCCTGTTGGACGTGCAGCAAGGCCTGCGGGATGATTTAAAACTGCTGATTATGTCAGCCACACTGGACAACGGGCGTTTACAACAGCTGTTGCCTGAAGCGCCTACCCTTGTTTCCGAAGGACGTGCGTTTCCTGTTGAACGGCGCTACCAGCCCCTGGCGACGCATTTACGTTTTGACGAAGCGGTTGCCATTGCCACCGCGGAGTTGCTGCGTAACGAGAGTGGCTCGTTGCTGCTATTTTTACCCGGCGTGGGGGAGATCCTGCGTGTGCAGGAGCAATTGGCAGGCCGCGTGGGCAGCGATATCTTGCTGTGCCCGCTGTATGGCGCATTATCGCTGACCGAGCAGCGACAGGCCATTTTGCCTGCTCCAGCGGGGCGACGTAAAGTCGTGCTGGCAACCAATATTGCTGAAACCAGCTTAACCATTGAAGGTATCCGTCTGGTGGTGGACTGCGCTCAGGAGCGTGTGGCGCGTTTTGATGCACGCACGGGATTAACGCGACTGATTACCCAACGCATTAGCCAGGCCTCAATGACCCAACGTGCAGGGCGAGCAGGCCGTCTGGAACCCGGTATTTGTCTGCATCTGCTGGCCAAAGAGCAGGCAGAAAGGGCTGCGCCGCAAGGCGAGCCGGAAATCGTACAAAGCGACCTGTCCGGCCTGCTGATGGAACTGTTGCAATGGGGATGCACCGATCCCGCACAGTTAAGCTGGCTGGATAGGCCGCCAGTCGTAAATATGCAGGCGGCAACGCGTTTGTTACAGATGCTGGGCGCACTGGAGGGGGACAGACTCAGTGCCACCGGACAAAAAATGGCGGCCCTGGGCAACGATCCCCGCTTAGCAGCAATGCTAGTCAGTGCTAACAATGACGATGAAGCGGCAACGGCAGCAAAGCTGGCGGCAATTCTGGAAGAACCACCGCGCGGTGGAAGTACCGATCTGGCAACAGCATTTTCACGCCACCAGCCCGCCTGGCAACTGCGTAGCCAGCAGCTACTGAAGCGCCTGAATGTGCGTGGAGGCCAGCCTGATAGCGAACGGTTAGCACCTTTACTGGCGCAGGCGTTTGCCGATCGTATTGCCCGGCGTCGTGGTCAGGAAGGGCGATATCAACTGGCGAACGGGATGGGGGCAATGCTGGATGCTGATGATGCATCGGCGCGCCATGAGTGGCTTATCGCGCCGCTGTTGCTACAGGGTAGTGCCTCGCCGGATGCTCGTATTTTGCTGTCTTTGCCGCTGGATATCGACAGATTAATACAGACGTGTCCTGAGCTGCTGCGACAGTCAGATACCATCGAATGGGATGAAACCCAGGGGACGCTGAAAGCGCTGCGCCGAATGCGCATTGGTCAACTGACAGTTAAAGTACAGCCGCTGGCTAAACCTTCGGAAGACGAGTTGCATCAGGCCATGTTGAACGGAATTCGCGATAAAGGCCTAAGTGTGCTCAACTGGACGCCTGAGGCTGAACAGTTTCGGTTGCGTCTGCAATGCGCGGCAAACTGGTTGCCGGAGTACGGTTGGCCTGCTGTCGATGATGCCTCGCTGCTGTCGACGCTGGAGAGCTGGCTATTGCCGCATATGAGCGGTGTGCACTCTTTACGCGCACTCAAAGCATTAAATGTGGCTCAGGCATTGCGCGGTTTACTGGACTGGTCAATGCTGCAACGTCTGGAGAGTTCGCTGCCGGCGCATTACACTGTGCCGACGGGAAGCCGGATAGCCATTCGCTATCACGAGGATAATCCCCCGGTGTTGGCGGTCAGGATGCAGGAAATGTTTGGCGAAGCGAATACGCCAACCATCGCCGAGGGGCGTGTGCCGTTGGTGCTGGAACTGCTTTCTCCGGCCCAGCGACCGCTGCAGGTCACAAGCGATCTGAGCGCGTTCTGGAAAGGGTCGTACCGTGAGGTACAAAAAGAGATGAAAGGGCGTTATCCCAAGCACGTCTGGCCGGACGATCCGGCGAATACCGCGCCAACGCGGCGGACCAAAAAGTATTCGTAATGAAACGGTAGGCCGGATAAGGCGTTTTACGCCGCCATCCGGCATAAATACAGCAGAAAATTGAGAGATTTCTTCTTCTGTCGCAGGACGGAAGAACAGAGAATCGGGCCCTTGCGCCTGAATGTTGCGGAGAAAAAGCATGGCGGGGAATGACCGCGAGCCAATTGGACGTAAAGGGAAACCGTCACGTCCGGCGAAACAAAAGGTGAGCCGTCGTCAACTCAGAGATGACGAGTATGACGACGATTATGATGATGATGACTATGAGGATGAAGAACCGATGCCGCGTAAGGGTAAAGGCAAAGGGCGTAAGCCTCGTGGTAAGCGTGGCTGGTTCTGGCTGCTGGTAAAACTGTCGATCGTCTTTTTGGTGCTGATCGCGATATATGGCGTGTACCTGGACCAAAAAATTCGCAGCCGTATCGATGGCAAAGTCTGGCAACTGCCCGCGGCTGTTTATGGCCGGATGGTTAACCTTGAGCCAGAAATGCCCATCGGCAAGAACGAGATGGTGAAACTGCTGGAGGCGACACAGTACCGTCAGGTGACGAAAATGACGCGCCCTGGCGAATTCACCGTGCAGGCGAAGAGCATTGAGATGATCCGCCGTCCGTTTGACTTCCCGGACAGTAAAGAAGGGCAGGTGCGTGCGCGTCTGACCTTTGATGGCGATCATCTGGATACCATTGAGAATATGGATAACAACCGCCAGTTCGGTTTCTTCCGTCTCGATCCGCGTTTGATCACCATGCTCTCTTCCCCTAACGGTGAGCAGCGTCTGTTCGTTCCGCGCAGCGGCTTCCCGGATTTGTTGGTCGATACGCTGCTGGCGACCGAAGACCGCCATTTCTATGAGCACGACGGTATCAGCCTCTATTCCATCGGACGTGCAGTGCTGGCGAACCTGACGGCTGGTCGTACGGTGCAGGGGGCCAGTACGTTGACTCAACAGTTGGTCAAAAACCTGTTCCTGTCCAGCGAGCGCTCGTACTGGCGTAAAGCGAACGAAGCCTACATGGCGCTGATCATGGATGCGCGCTACAGCAAAGACCGCATTCTTGAACTGTATATGAACGAGGTGTACCTCGGTCAGAGCGGTGATAACGAGATCCGTGGCTTCCCGCTGGCGAGCCTGTATTATTTTGGCCGTCCGGTAGAGGAGTTGAGTCTTGACCAGCAGGCGCTGTTGGTGGGGATGGTGAAAGGTGCGTCAATCTACAACCCATGGCGTAATCCGAAGCTGGCGCTGGAACGTCGTAATCTGGTGCTGCGCCTGCTGCAACAGCAGCAGATTATCGATCAGGATCTGTATGACATGCTGAGTGCGCGCCCGTTAGGCGTGCAGCCGCGTGGCGGAGTGATTTCACCACAGCCAGCGTTTATGCAGATGGTTCGCCAGGAGCTACAGGCAAAGCTGGGCGATAAAGTCAAAGATCTCTCCGGTGTGAAAATTTTCACCACCTTTGATTCCGTGGCGCAGGATGCGGCAGAAAAAGCGGCGGTGGAAGGCATTCCGGTGCTGAAGAAACAGCGCAAGCTGAGCGATCTGGAAACCGCGATTGTGGTCGTTGACCGCTTTAGCGGCGAGGTTCGTGCTATGGTCGGCGGCGCTGAGCCGCAGTTTGCGGGCTATAACCGCGCGATGCAGGCCCGTCGTTCCATCGGTTCTCTGGCAAAACCGGCAACCTATCTGACGGCGCTGAGCCAGCCGAAGCTGTATCGCCTGAATACCTGGATAGCCGATGCGCCGATTGCGCTGCGCCAGCCGAACGGCCAGGTGTGGTCACCGCAGAACGATGACCGTCGCTATAGCGAAAGCGGTAAAGTGATGCTGGTGGATGCGTTAACGCGTTCAATGAACGTCCCGACGGTCAATCTGGGGATGGCGCTGGGCCTGCCTGCAGTAACCGACACCTGGACGAAGCTGGGCGCACCGAAAGATCAGCTCAATCCGGTTCCGGCGATGCTGCTGGGGGCGTTGAACCTGACGCCAATTGAAGTGGCGCAGGCGTTCCAGACCATCGCCAGCGGGGGTAACCGTGCGCCATTATCAGCACTGCGTTCGGTCATTGCTGAAGATGGGACCGTGCTGTATCAAAGCTTCCCGCAGGCAGAGCGCGCCGTTCCGGCGCAGGCGGCCTATATGACGCTGTGGACCATGCAACAGGTGGTTCAACGCGGTACGGGTCGTCAACTGGGCGCGAAGTACCCAGGGCTGCACCTGGCAGGGAAAACCGGGACCACCAACAACAACGTGGATACCTGGTTTGCCGGTATCGATGGCAGCCAGGTGACGATTACCTGGGTAGGCCGCGATAACAACCAGCCAACCAAGTTGTACGGTGCCAGCGGGGCGATGTCGATTTATCAGCGTTATCTGGCGAACCAGACACCAACCCCGCTGGTGCTGACGCCGCCGGAAGATATTGTTGATATGGGTGTCGATTACGACGGTAACTTCGTGTGCAGTGGCGGTATGCGTACGCTGCCAGTGTGGACTACCGATCCGGACTCGTTGTGTCAGCAAGGTGAGATGCAGCAGCAGTCAGGTAATCCGTTCGATCAATCAACGCAGTCGCAGCCTCAACAGCAGCAGCAACAACAACCGCCGCAGCAGGAGAAGAAAGACAGCGACGGCGTTGCAGGTTGGATCAAGGATATGTTTGGCAGCAACTAATGCCTACCTAAAAACCCGCTTCGGCGGGTTTTTCTTTGGCGCCACTCGGCTTTGTTTTGCCTGATGGCGCTGCGCTTATCAGGCCTACGGAATTTGAGCAGCATGCCGCTATCCGGTACGCCTTCCGTTAAAACATTTCAGCCTAATTTATTAACCCTTTCTTTTCATCTGGTTATTTCTTAACCCCTTAGTTTTAGTAGGGTCGCGTATTGCTTGCGATCGCAACAGCGTTTCGAATATTATGCTCTCGTTATAATAATAATTCTCGTTTACGTTATCATTCACTTTCATCAGAGAAATACCAATGGCGCGTCTTAAAACTGCTCAGCCAAACTCCTCACTGCGCAAAATTGCAGTCGTGGTAGCCACAGCGGTTAGCGGCATGTCTGTGTATGCACAGGCGGCGGTTCAACCGAAAGAAGAAACAATCACCGTAACCGCAGCACCTGCCGCACAAGAAAGCGCATGGGGACCTTCGCCGACGATTGCCGCGAAGCGTTCCGCCACTGCCACCAAAACTGATACGCCTATCGAAAAGACCCCGCAGTCTGTTTCGGTTGTGACGCGTGAAGAGATGGATACCAAGCAACCGGCTACAGTAAAAGAAGCCATTGCTTATACACCCGGTGTTTTTGCTACCCGTGGTAGCTCTTCCACCTATGATGTAGTGACGATTCGTGGTTTTACCTCTCCAACCACGGTCAACACCAACCAGTATCTTGATGGCATGAAACTTCAGGGTAATAACTACTCTGAAGTATCTATGGACCCGTATTTTCTGGAACGCGTAGAAGTGATGCGCGGGCCGACTTCAGTGCTGTACGGCAACAGCAACCCTGGCGGCATCGTCAGTATGGTGAGCAAACGTCCGACAACAGAACCCCTGAAAGAAGTGCAGTTTAAAATGGGGACGAACAACCTCTGGCAAACTGGTTTCGATTTTAGCGATGCTATTGATGATGACGGCGTGTGGTCATACCGTTTAACGGGGTTGGGTAATAGCCAGAACTCTCAGCAGGAGATGTCAAAATCAACGCGCTACGCAGTTGCACCTGCGTTTAGCTGGCGCCCTGATGATAAAACAGATTTCACCTTCCTGAGTAATTTCCAGAACGATCCGTACGCGGGTTATTATGGCTGGTTGCCGCGTGAAGGTACGCTTGTTCCGTATTACGATGCAAATGGTAATCCGCACAAGCTGCCGACTGATTTCAATGAAGGTGAAGCGGATAACAAGATGGCTCGCCGCCAGCAGATGGTTGGCTACAACTTCTCGCATGCCTTTAACGACACCTTCACCGTGCGCCAGAACCTGCGTTATGACAAGGTGAAAACGCTCTACCGTTCTGTATATGGTTTTGGCTATAGTCAGCCTGGTGAGATTATCCGTAAATACGTTCGTTCTGATGAAGATCTCAATGCATTTACCGTTGATACCCAGCTCCAGTCTGCTTTTGCCACCGGTGATGTTGCACATACTCTGCTGACCGGTGTTGATTACTCGCGTATGCGTAACGATGTCAATGCGCTGTATGGCGATGCTGATCCATTAAATATGCAGAACCCTCAGTACGGTAACCCGAATATTGATGTCAGCGGACCGTATGCTAAGTACGCCGTGTTAAACCGTATGGAACAGACCGGACTCTACGCCCAGGACCAGATGGAATGGGATAAGTGGGTGCTGACGTTGGGCGGCCGCTATGATTTTGCAACCACCTCCACGTTGACCCGCTCCAGTAATTCACTGGCCGAAGTGAACGATCAGCAGTTTACCTGGCGTGGTGGTGTTAACTATCTGTTTGACAATGGTATTTCTCCGTACTTCAGCTACAGCGAATCGTTTGAACCGACATCCGGTTCAACGAAAGAAGGCAAACCGTTCGATCCGTCGCGTGGTAAGCAGTACGAAGCCGGTGTGAAGTATGTTCCGAAGGATATGCCAGTTGTACTGACGGCGGCTGTGTACCAGCTGACGAAAGATAAAAACCTGACGGCGGACCCGAACGATCCTACGGGTCTGTACAGCGTCCAGACTGGGGAGATTCGTTCACGCGGCATTGAACTGGAAGCAAAAGCAGCCGTAAATGCCAATATTAACGTTACGGCGGCTTACAGCTACACGGATGCGGAATATACCGAAGACACTATCTTTAAAGGTCAACGACCGGCGGAAGTACCACGTAATCAGGCTTCGTTATGGACCGATTACACGTTCTATGAATCAGCACTGAGTGGTTTGACCATTGGGGCTGGCGTGCGTTATACCGGTTCAACGGTGAGTTACTACAAAAACGATACTGCTGCAGGGAAGAAAAACGATTCGTTTAATGTGGGCGGTTATACCGTTGCTGATGCCATGGTGAAATACGATCTGGCCCGTTTCGGTATGGCGGGTTCGTCCGTTGCCGTAAACGTCAACAACCTGTTTAATCGTGAATATGTTTCCAGTTGCTATAGCGAATACGCATGTTACTGGGGCGCAGAACGTCAGGTCGTTGCAACAGCAACCTTCCGTTTCTAATTTCTCTTTGGGCACGCTTTGCGTGCCCGTTTTACAAGTTGGCCACTATGCAGGAAAACAGATCCCATCCCGACACGACGTTTGCGTTGAAGAATGTCTCCTTCCGTGTGCCTGGCCGCACGCTTTTGCATCCTCTCTCGTTAACCTTTCCCGTGGGTAAAGTGACGGGGCTTATCGGCCACAACGGCTCCGGTAAATCCACCTTATTGAAAATGCTGGGACGCCATCAGCCGCCGTCAGAAGGTGAAATCCTGCTTGATGAGCAGCCGCTGGAGAGCTGGAGCAGCAAAGCGTTTGCCCGTAAGGTTGCCTATTTACCCCAGCAGTTACCGCAGGCCGAAGGGATGACGGTACGTGAGCTGGTAGCGATTGGGCGTTATCCCTGGCATGGGGCGTTGGGACGCTTTGGTGTGGCTGACAGGGAGAAAGTGGAAGAGGCAATTACGCTTGTTGGACTCAAACCTCTGGCGCATCGCCTGGTGGATAGCTTGTCTGGCGGCGAGCGTCAGCGTGCGTGGATCGCCATGCTGGTGGCACAAGACAGCCGTTGCCTGCTGCTGGACGAACCAACCTCGGCGCTGGATATCGCGCATCAGGTTGATGTTCTGGCGCTGGTACATCGCTTGAGCCAACAACGTGGATTGACGGTGGTTGCCGTACTGCATGATATCAACATGGCAGCCCGCTACTGTGACTACCTGGTCGCGCTGCGCGGTGGGGAAATGATTGCAGAGGGAACACCTGCGGAACTGATGCGTAGTGAAACCCTGGAACTGATTTACGGTATCCCGATGGGCATTTTGCCGCATCCGGCCGGTGCCGCACCCGTGAGTTTTGTCTATTAATGATTGGATTACCTCATCTTTCCCGTCGACGACTGCTAACGGCAATGGCGCTATCTCCGCTACTGTGGCAAATGAATACAGCCCGCGCGGCGGCGGTTGATCCACAGCGTATAGTGGCGCTGGAATGGCTGCCTGTTGAGTTGCTATTGGCGCTGGGTGTTGCACCTTACGGCGTCGCGGATGTTCCAAACTACAAACTGTGGGTCAACGAACCCGCGTTGCCGGACTCCGTCATTGATGTCGGATTACGTACTGAACCGAACCTCGAACTGCTGACTGAAATGAAACCCTCATTTATGGTCTGGTCGGCTGGTTATGGTCCTGCACCTGAGAAGCTTGCACGTATTGCGCCGGGTCGCGGCTTTAACTTCAGTGATGGCAAAAAGCCGCTGGCAGTGGCGCGTCAGTCGTTGCAAGAACTGGCTCAGTTGCTGAATCTGCAGACCGCTGCCGAACGTCATCTGTCGCAGTACGAACACCTGATTGCCAGCCTGAAGCCGCGCTTTGTTCAGCGAGGCTCCCGGCCATTATTGCTGATGACCCTGCTCGATCCTCGCCATATGCTGGTATTTGGGCCTAACTGCTTGTTCCAGGAAGTGCTGAATGAGTACGGGATCCGCAATGCCTGGCAGGGTGAAACCAACTTTTGGGGCAGCACTGCGGTAGGGATTGACAGGCTTGCCGCCTACAAAGATGTTGATGTGCTGTGCTTCGATCACGGTAACAACAAGGATATGCAAGCACTGATGTCCACACCGTTGTGGCAGGCGATGCCATTTGTTCGCGCCGGACGTTTTCAGCGTGTTCCCGCCGTCTGGTTCTATGGTGCAACGCTATCGGCGATGCATTTTGCGCGCATTCTGGATAATGCGCTGGGGGGGAAAGCGTGAGTAAACGTATTGCGCTGCTCCCAACTCTTCTGCTAGCGGTTCTGTTTGTTGCTGCCTGCTGGCTGACCTGGTTTAACTTTTCCGCTGCTCTGCCGCGTAGCCAGTGGCAACAGGCTATCTGGTCACCGGATATCGATGTTATTGAGCAGATGGTATTCCATTTCAGCCTGTTGCCGAGGCTGGCGATTTCTCTGCTGGTCGGTGCCGGGCTGGGACTGGTTGGTGTGCTGTTTCAGCAGGTACTGCGTAACCCGCTGGCGGAGCCGACTACGCTGGGTGTTGCCACCGGGGCACAACTGGGCATCACGGTGACTACGCTGTGGGCTATTCCTGGCGCACTGACGACACAATTTGCGGCGCTGGCAGGGGCTTGTATTGTTGGGGCGCTGGTGTTTGGCGTAGCCTGGGGCAAACGACTTTCTCCGGTGACGCTGATCCTCGCGGGCCTGGTGGTCAGCCTGTACTGTGGCGCGATTAATCAATTGATGGTGATTTTCCATCATGATCAGCTACAAAGCATGTTTTTGTGGAGTAGCGGCACGCTAACGCAAACCGACTGGAGCGGGGTGCAAAGGCTGTGGCCGCAACTGCTGGGTGGCGTGATGTTGACGCTGCTGCTATTACGCCCAATGACGCTGATGGGACTGGATGACGGCGTGGCGCGCAATCTCGGACTGGCGCTGTCGCTGGCGCGCCTGGCGGCGTTAACGCTGGCGATTGTGCTCAGTGCTTTACTGGTCAACGCCGTCGGAATTATCGGTTTTGTGGGACTGTTTTCGCCGCTGTTGGCGAAAATGCTCGGCGCGCGGCGTTTGCTGGCGCGTCTGCTGCTGGCTCCGTTGATTGGCGCACTGATCCTCTGGCTCTCCGATCAAATTATTTTGTGGCTCACTCGCATCTGGATGGAAGTCTCTACGGGATCGGTGACGGCGCTGATTGGAGCACCGCTGCTGCTGTGGCTGCTGCCGCGTCTGAAGAGCATAAGTGCGCCGGATATGAATGCCAGCAACCGTGTCGTCGCTGAGCGTCAGCACGTGCTGATGTTTGCGCTGGCTGGGGGCGCAATATTGTTGCTGACGGTTGTGGTTGCGCTGTCATTGGGTCGCGATGCCCACGGCTGGAGCTGGGCCAGTGGCGCCATGCTGGATGAACTGATGCCCTGGCGCTGGCCGCGCATCCTGGCTGCACTGGTAGCTGGTGTAATGCTGGCTGTGGCGGGCTGTATTATTCAGCGTTTGACCGGTAATCCGATGGCCAGCCCGGAAGTGCTGGGTATTAGCTCCGGCGCGGCCTTCGGCGTGGTGCTCATGCTGTTTCTGGTGCCCGGCAATGCGTTTGGCTGGTTGCTGCCGGCGGGGAGTCTCGGCGCGGCGGTGACGCTGTTAATCATTATGATTGCCGCCGGGCGTGGAGGTTTCTCTCCGCACAGGATGCTGTTGGCGGGGATGGCGCTCAGTACGGCATTCACAATGTTGCTGATGATGCTGCAGGCCAGCGGCGATCCGCGCATGGCGGGCATTCTGACCTGGATGTCCGGCTCGACCTATAACGCTTCCAATGAACAGGTTTTACGTACCGGTATTGTGATGATCATTCTGCTGGCGATAACGCCGCTGTGCCGCCGCTGGCTGACGATTCTACCGTTAGGCGGTGACACTGCGCGGGCTGTCGGTCTGGCATTAACACCGTCGCGTGTTGGCTTACTGATGTTGGCTGCGGGTCTGACCGCTACGGCAACCATGACAATCGGTCCGTTGAGCTTTGTGGGGCTGATGGCGCCGCATATTGCGCGGATGTTAGGTTTTCGACGTACGATGCCGCATATGGTGATATCCGCGCTGGCGGGGGGCGTGCTGCTGGTGTTTGCCGACTGGTGTGGGCGTATGGTGCTGTTTCCGTATCAGATCCCGGCGGGACTGCTGTCGACGTTTATTGGCGCGCCGTACTTTATCTATCTGTTACGTAAGCAGAGCCGTTGAGGCTGATTCTTTTCATGTAGGCCGGATAAGACGCTTTGCGTCGCCATCCGGCAATAAAAAAGCCGGGTGGCGGCTTCGCCTTACCCGGCCTACGTTGTTTCTGGACGTTCTCTTTTACAATTTCGCAAACACCCGACGCGCGGCGTCGATGGTGTTATTGATATCGTCTTCGCTGTGCGCGACAGACATAAAGCCTGCTTCAAAGGCGGACGGTGCCAGGTAAACGCCTTCATCCAGCATCATATGGAAGAAGCGCTTAAAGCGTTCAACGTCGCAGGACATCACGTCCTGATAGCAGGTTACGGTTTCTGCATCAGTGAAGAAAATCCCGAACATCCCGCCGACATGGTTAACCACCAGTGGAATATTTGCTTCCTGAGCGGCTTCCAGCAGACCTTCTGCCAGACGTGTCGTCAGTTCGTTCAGCGTCTCATGAATCCCTGGCTGGGCGACTTCATTCAGACAGGCGAATCCTGCCGCCATCGCAATTGGATTTCCGGACAGCGTACCCGCCTGGTAAACCGGTCCGGTTGGGGCCAGGGCATCCATCACATCACGACGGCCACCAAATGCGCCAACAGGCATGCCGCCACCGATGATTTTACCCAGGCAGGTCAGATCCGGTACTACGCCGTAATAATCCTGCGCACCCGCCAGTGCGACGCGGAAACCGGTCATGACTTCATCGATGATCAACAGTGCGCCAAACTCATCGCACAGCGCACGCAGACCCGGCAGGAATTCCGGCAGTGGCGGGATGCAGTTCATGTTGCCCGCTACTGGTTCAACGATAATACAGGCGATTTCCTGCGGATACTGTTCGAATGCCGCACGTACTGAGGCAAGATCGTTATAGGTGCAGGTCAGGGTATGTTTCGCGAAATCTGCCGGAACCCCCGGGGAGTTAGGCTGGCCCAGCGTCAATGCGCCGGAACCGGCTTTGACCAGCAGGCAGTCAGCATGACCGTGGTAGCAGCCTTCAAATTTGATGATCTTATCGCGACCGGTAAAACCGCGCGCCAGACGGATCGCGCTCATCGTCGCTTCGGTACCGGAGTTCACCATACGTACCATATCCATGGTTGGCACGAGCTCAGTGACCAGCGCCGCCATTTTTACTTCCATCTCGGTCGGTGCGCCGAAGCTTAAACCGCGCTCTGCCGCTTCAATCACGGCATTGCGAATTGCCGGGTGGTTATGACCCAGCACCATCGGCCCCCAGGAGCCGACATAATCGATATAGGCTTTACCATCGACATCATACAGATATGCGCCGTCCGCTTTTTCAATAAACAGCGGAGTACCACCCACGCCAGTAAAGGCGCGAACTGGGGAGTTAACGCCGCCGGGGATAAGTTCGCGTGCTGCGCTGTAGAGGTTTTCAGACTTACTCATGGATGGGGTCCTGGTTCGTAGAAAAAGTAAATGCCCGCTATTCTAGTTATTCAGAGAAGGTTATGAAAGTTTTGCGTATTTGAAACAATACGATTTGCAGGGGATTTTCGTGAAATGTGCGAGTAGAATGCCGATTCCGTATTTGTATTACCAATTAATGATCATCTGATGAAGACTGACACTCCCTCTTTTGAAGCACAACAAATTGTGCGTTTACGCCGCAGGGATCAAATCCGTCGACTCCTGGAACGAGACAAAACGCCGTTGGCGATCCTCTTGATGGCCGCCGTGGTGGGGACAGTGACGGGGTTGGTGGGTGTGGCGTTTGAGAAAGCCGTGACCTGGGTGCAGAATCTGCGTATTGGCGCACTGGCACAGGTTGCTGACCACGCGGTCCTTGTATGGCCATTGGCATTTATTCTTTCTGCACTGCTGGCGATGGTAGGTTATTTTCTGGTGCGTAAATTTGCCCCGGAAGCAGGTGGTTCGGGGATCCCGGAGATTGAAGGCGCATTAGAAGAATTGCGACCTGTGCGCTGGTGGCGTGTGCTGCCGGTAAAATTTATCGGTGGTATGGGGACGCTGGGTGCCGGGATGGTGCTCGGCCGGGAAGGGCCAACGGTGCAAATTGGTGGCAATATCGGGCGCATGGTGCTGGATATTTTCCGCATGCGTAGCGCCGAAGCGCGACACACCTTACTGGCAACCGGTGCGGCTGCGGGTCTGTCGGCCGCGTTTAATGCGCCTTTGGCCGGCATTCTGTTCATTATTGAAGAGATGCGACCACAGTTTCGTTATAACCTCGTGTCGATCAAAGCCGTATTTACCGGCGTGATTATGTCGAGCATTGTGTTTCGTATTTTCAACGGCGAGGCCCCGATTATTGAGGTCGGGAAACTCTCCAATGCCCCGGTTAATACGCTGTGGTTGTACCTCATCCTGGGGATTATTTTTGGTTGCGTCGGGCCGTTGTTCAATACCATGGTGTTGCGTACCCAGGATATGTTTCAGCGCTTCCACGGCGGTGAAATTAAAAAATGGGTGCTGATGGGTGGCGTGATCGGCGGTCTGTGCGGGATCCTCGGTTTGATTCAACCTGAAGCGGCAGGCGGTGGATTTAATCTGATCCCGATTGCTGCTGCGGGCAATTTCAGTGTGGGTCTTCTGCTGTTTATCTTTATCGCCAGGGTCATCACCACGCTGCTGTGCTTCTCATCCGGCGCGCCTGGTGGGATATTTGCCCCGATGCTGGCATTAGGCACATTGCTGGGAACTGCATTTGGCATGGCTGCAGCGGCCTCTTTTCCGCAGTATCATTTGGAGGCGGGGACGTTTGCTATTGCCGGGATGGGGGCATTGCTGGCCGCTTCTGTGCGTGCGCCGTTAACGGGCATTGTGCTGGTGCTGGAAATGACGGATAACTATCAGCTCATTTTGCCAATGATTATTACCTGTCTTGGCGCAACACTATTAGCCCAGTTTATGGGTGGAAAACCGCTATACTCGACTATCCTTGCCCGCACACTGGCTAAACAGGAAGCGGAGCAGGCGGCAAAAAGCCAGAGTACCGCCACGGGCGAGAATACTTGAACGAAATACCAGGGTATTAGATAATGGCCTTAACCATTGGGTTATAATTTGCCCAATTGCCAATGTCGTTTGGAGCAAAATATGAGTGATGACGTAGCGCTGCCACTGCAATTTACTGAAGCAGCAGCCAATAAAGTAAAAAGCCTGATCGCAGATGAAGATAACCCAAATCTGAAATTACGCGTGTATATCACCGGCGGTGGTTGCAGCGGTTTCCAGTACGGTTTTACCTTTGATGATCAGGTAAACGATGGTGATATGACCATTGAGAAGCAAGGTGTTGGTCTGGTGGTTGATCCGATGAGCCTGCAGTATCTGGTAGGCGGTGCAGTTGATTACACCGAAGGTCTGGAAGGTTCTCGCTTTGTTGTGACTAACCCGAACGCCAAAAGCACCTGCGGGTGTGGTTCCTCTTTCAGCATCTGATTGCTGTCTGTAATACCGATGGTCTGATGGTGTAGGCCCGGTAAGCGTAGCGTCACCGGGCAATGTGCCGGATGGCGGCGTAAACGCCTTATCCGGCCTACATGTTCTGCATCGTCACATCAACGCCCGTTATCATCCAGCGCAAACGTCGGCAATTTCAAATGCCAACGAATGGCGGCAAGCCGAATCAGCAGGGTAACGACCATCCCCATCATACTGGCGTTTTCCAGCGACACATTGAAGGTATAAAACGCGGTGGCGTGGACGATGCCGCCAATGATGCATGCTGTAGCGTAGATTTCGGTGCGCAAAATCATCGGCACTTCACGTGCTAACACATCGCGAATAATTCCACCGCCAACACCGGTAATGACCCCCATACAAATTGCTACCAGTGGTCCGGTTCCTGCGAGAAATGCTTTATTCACACCAATACCCACGAACACCGCCAGACCTACGGCATCCAGCACCGGAAGGATCCATTTCGGTAAGCGTCTTGGCTGACGTACCAGCACGATCGTCAACATACTGGTGATCATCGCCACCACCAGATCGGTGGGATCTTTAACCCAGAATACGGGGCCGTGATCCAGTGCCATATCACGGATCGTACCGCCACCGACGGCGGTTACCACGCCTAAGACCAGAACGCCGAAGGGGTCCATACGCAGTTTTCCGGCAAGTAATACGCCAGAGATAGCAAATACCGCGGTACCGACAATATCCAGCCAATAGACGAGCATCTTTAAATCCTCACAACAAACCTGGTGGGGGCAGGCGCTAATTTACTTGTGAAAGCGCATTACAGAGTTGTTTTGCGGCGAGGATAATACGCGGGCTCGCGCGTTCAAACCAGTCACTATCAAGAGTAATAATCGGTATTTTTAGCTGATTTCCCCAGTATTGCTCAATTTTAGGAATTTCGCCCGAACCGCCGGTAGCAACAATTGCCTGAGGGGCTCTTGCCAGGACCTGTTCGCGGCTGACCTGCGGCCATGGAACCCGGCTGCCGGAAAAGATGTTTTCTCCACCACATACCTCAAGAACCTGGTTTTGAATGGAACCTTTTCCACTGGTAAACAGAGGATTTGCGCCAAACTGGAGAAACACACGTTTTTTCGGTTTGTTGGCATACTGAGACTTTAGTAAAGCATACTCATCAAGCAAGGTTTGCGCTGCTTGCTTTGCTTGTTCAGGCTTGGGGCTCCATGGCGCAAGTTGACGCAATGCATCAGCGACCTGCTCGATGGTGACGGCATCGACCCAGATGACCTTAATTCCCAGGGCAGTCAGTTGATTAACCTGCCGCTCGGCATTCCCTCCACGCCAGGCAATAACCAAATCGGGTTTGAGCGCCACGATACGTTCCAGATTCATGCCTTGCCAGGTTGAGACCTCTTCAATATTTTTGGCCTCGGGCGGGAAGTTTGAATAGCTGCTGACGCCAACGGGGGTAATACCGGCGGCAAAGGCCAGTTCAGTGTTGGCTGGGGAAAGCGAAATAACGCGCGGCGCGGCGTAAAGCCACGCCGGAAGAGTGAAAAGCAGGGCGACCAGCGCCCTGGAGATGAAGTTAGCCATGCGCCAGTTTCTGCACCAGCGTTTCAACCATCAGGCTTGACTGTTTCGCGGCAACAACCAGGAACTCGTCAAAGCTGAGATGGGACTGCTGATCGGCAACGTCAGAGATAGCGCGAACGACAACAAACGGCACGTTAAAGTTGTGGCACACGTGCGCAATTGCGGTTGCTTCCATCTCAACGGCAATCGCCTGTGGGAAGTTATGCTTAATTTTTGCCAGGCCAACGGAGCCGTTAATGAAGGCATCGCCGCTGACGATCAGTCCGCGGACGGCGTTCAGATTGAGTTCGGCAATGCAGGATTCCGCTGCAGCAATCAGTGCCGGGTCGGCTTTAAAACCAGCCGGGCAGCCCGGTAGCTGGCCAAATTCATAGCCGAATGCGGTGACGTCAGCATCGTGATAGCGCGCTTCGTCAGAAACCACGATATCACCCACTTTCAGCGTAGAGGCCAGGCCACCCGCTGAACCGGTATTAATGATGGCATCTGGCTTGCAGTGTTCAAGCAGCAGCGTAGCGCCCAGCGCCGCAGCCACTTTACCGATGCCTGATTTCAGTAGCGCAACCTCAGTACCGTTCAGTTGGCCGGTGTAAATTTCACAACCGCCAAGAGCAATTGTCTGACGGTTTTCGATTTTGTCACGCAGCAGCGTAACTTCTTCTTCCATTGCACCAATGATGCCGATTTTCATAGATTTACTCGCGATAAGCCAGATTTGAGGGCATAGTCTATCATGCGCTTAAGGGGTAGCGCATTTCTCAGGCGGGAGAGGACATGGCACAGATCGATTTCCGAAAAAAAATAAACTGGCATCGTCGTTACCGTTCGCCGCAGGGCGTGAAATCTGAGCATGAGATCCTGCGCATTTTCGAAAGCGACCGTGGACGTATTATCAATTCTCCGGCTATTCGCCGACTGCAGCAAAAAACCCAGGTCTTTCCGTTGGAGCGTAATGCGGCGGTGCGTACGCGCCTGACGCACTCGATGGAAGTTCAGCAGGTAGGGCGTTATATCGCCAAAGAGATCCTCAGTCGACTGAAAGAGCAAAAATTGTTGGAGCAGTACGGCCTGGATGAGTTGACCGGTCCCTTTGAAAGCATCGTCGAAATGTCCTGCCTGATGCATGACATCGGCAATCCGCCGTTTGGTCACTTTGGCGAGGCAGCAATTAATGACTGGTTTCGCCAGCGACTCTATCCGGCTGATGCTGAAAGCCAGCCCTTAAGCGACGATCGCTGCCAGGTGCCTGCGTTACGTTTGCGTGAAGGTGAAGAGTCGCTCAATGATATTCGCCGCAAGGTACGTCAGGACCTGTGCCATTTTGAAGGCAATGCACAGGGCATTCGGTTGGTGCATACACTGATGCGCATGAACCTGACCTGGTCGCAGGTGGGGGGGATTTTAAAATATACGCGCCCGGCATGGTGGCGTGGAGGTACGCCGGCGACGCATAACTATTTAATGAAGAAACCGGGATATTACCTTTCCGAGGAACCGTATATTGAGCGGTTACGTAAAGAATTATCATTAGCGCCTTACAGTCGCTTTCCATTAACCTGGATTATGGAAGCAGCGGACGATATCTCTTATTGTGTGGCTGACCTGGAGGATGCTGTTGAGAAAAGAATCTTCAGTGTTGAGCAGCTTTACCACCATCTGTATGAGGCGTGGGGGCATCATGAAAAAGGTTCCCTGTTTAGCCAGGTTGTTGAGAACGCCTGGGAAAAATCTCGCTCAAATACATTAAGTCGCAGTACGGAAGATCAATTCTTTATGTATTTACGCGTTAACACGCTGAATAAACTGGTACCGTACGCCGCTCAGCGTTTTATTGATAATTTACCGCAAATTTTTGAGGGGAGTTTTAACCACGCTTTATTAGAAGATGCCAGTAGCTTCAGTCAGTTGCTTGGGGTTTATAAAAATGTAGCGGTAAAACATGTGTTTAGCCATCCAGATGTGGAGCAACTGGAATTGCAAGGCTATCGGGTTATCAGTGGGCTTCTGGAAATCTACCAACCACTGTTAAAAATGTCATTATCCGACTTTAGCGAGCTGGTTGAACACGAAAGATTAAAACAGTTCCCTATCGAATCTCGATTATTTCAAAAGTTGTCTACCCGCCATCGTCTTGCTTATGTTGAGGCGGTCAGTAAAATATTGCCGGGTAGTGCCGAGTTCCCGGTTATGGAATATTATTACCGCTGCCGTTTAATTCAGGATTATATCAGCGGGATGACTGACTTGTATGCCTGGGATGAATATAGACGGCTGATGGCGGTAGAACAATAAATACTCATTTGTAAAGACGGACAATAAAATTTTACTTTTTCCTTAAACTTCATTCTGGAACTTAGCGCTATAAAACGACTCTGAGGTATACAGCAATTTTGCGTGACCTGTTAATCGAGAACGAAACACATGAAAAAAACCACATTAGCAATGAGTGCACTGGCTCTGAGTTTAGGTTTGGCGTTGTCCCCCCTGTCTGCAACGGCGGCTGAGACAGCGTCTTCAGCAACAACTGCCCAACAGATGCCAAGCCTGGCCCCGATGCTCGAAAAAGTGATGCCATCGGTGGTGAGTATTAATGTCGAGGGGAGCACGACGGTCAATACGCCGCGTATGCCGCGTAATTTCCAGCAGTTCTTCGGTGATAACTCTCCGTTCTGCCAGGACGGTTCTCCGTTCCAGAGCTCACCGTTCTGTCAGGGTGGCGCTCCGGGTGCTGACAACGGCGGCGGACAGCAGCAGAAATTTATGGCGCTGGGGTCTGGCGTCATCATTGATGCCGCGAAAGGATATGTTGTGACCAACAACCACGTGGTCGATAACGCCACGGTGATCAAGGTTCAACTGAGCGATGGTCGTAAGTTTGACGCGAAGATCGTCGGAAAAGATCCGCGCTCTGATATCGCACTGATCCAGATCCAGGACCCGAAAAACCTGACGGCAATTAAGCTGGCAGATTCTGATGCGCTACGCGTGGGTGATTACACTGTAGCGATTGGTAACCCGTTTGGCCTTGGTGAAACGGTGACTTCAGGTATCGTTTCTGCACTGGGGCGTAGTGGCCTGAATGCCGAAAACTACGAGAACTTTATCCAGACGGATGCGGCGATCAACCGCGGTAACTCTGGTGGTGCGTTGGTTAACCTGAATGGTGAGTTGATCGGGATTAACACCGCGATCCTCGCGCCGGACGGTGGCAACATCGGGATCGGTTTTGCTATCCCAAGCAACATGGTGAAAAACCTGACTTCGCAGATGGTTGAGTTCGGCCAGGTTAAACGCGGTGAGCTGGGTATTATGGGGACTGAGCTGAGCTCTGAGCTGGCGAAAGCGATGAAAGTTGATGCCCAGCGTGGGGCATTCGTCAGTCAGGTTATGCCGAACTCTTCTGCAGCGAAAGCCGGTATCAAAGCGGGTGACGTGATTACATCACTGAACGGTAAACCCATCAGCAGCTTCGCTGCCCTGCGTGCGCAGGTCGGCACCATGCCAGTGGGTAGCAAAATTAACCTTGGCCTGCTGCGAGACGGTAAGCCGGTAACGGTGAACCTGGAACTGCAGCAGAGCAGCCAGACTCAGGTTGATTCCAGCTCTATCTTCAAAGGCATTGAAGGTGCGGATATGAGCAACAAAGGCCAGGACAAAGGTGTCGTGGTAAGCGATGTGAAACCGAATTCGCCGGCGGCACAGATTGGCCTGAAGAAAGGGGATGTCATCATTGGTGCTAACCAGCAACCGGTGAAAAACATCGCGGAACTGCGCAAAATTCTCGACAGTAAACCAGCTGTTCTGGCGCTGAACATTCAGCGTGGTGACAGCTCTATCTATCTGTTGATGCAGTAATCCCTCTGAACCCCTTCCCATATCAGGGAAGGGGTTTCTTTTTGTGATACCTACCACAACTCCATACTTCTCTCTTCTGCTTTGTGCATTTGCACAATGTCGCGGCCTGTTTTCTTCCCTATGCTTGAGCACTGCTCACAGGAGGGCTTTATGGCTGGCTGGCATCTCGATACCAAAATGGCGCAGGATATCGTGGCGCGCACGATGCGCATCATTGATACCAATATCAACGTAATGGATGCCCGTGGGCGGATCATTGGCAGTGGCGATCGCGAGCGTATTGGTGAATTGCACGAAGGTGCGCTGCTGGTGCTCTCACAGGGCCGGGTCGTCGATATTGATGATGCGGTAGCACGACATCTGCACGGCGTGCGACAGGGAATAAACTTGCCGCTGCGGCTTGAAGGCGAAATTGTTGGCGTTATTGGTTTAACTGGCGAGCCGGAGCATTTACGTAAGTACGGTGAACTGGTGTGTATGACCGCCGAAATGATGCTGGAGCAGTCGCGTTTGATGCATCTGCTCGCTCAGGACAGTCGTCTGCGCGAAGAACTGGTGATGAACCTGATTCAGGCTGAAGAGAACACCCCGGCGCTGGTGGAATGGGCGCAGCGGCTAGGAATAGATCTGAACCAACCACGTGTGGTAGCAGTGGTGGAGGTCGACAGCGGTCAGCTTGGTGTAGACAGCGCCATGGCTGAACTACAGCAATTACAAAATGCGTTGACGACACCAGAGCGAAATAACCTGATTGCGATTGTTTCACTGACTGAGATGGTCGTTCTGAAACCTGCGCTGAATCAGTTTGGCCGCTGGGATGCAGAAGATCATCGCAAGCGTGTTGAACAGCTGATCGCCCGTATGAAAGAGAACGGACAGCTACGCTTTCGCGTATCGCTGGGTAACTATTTTACCGGGCCGGGCAGCATTGCCCGCTCGTATCGCACCGCGCGTACGACTATGATGGTCGGTAAGCAGCGCATGCCGGAAAGCCGTAGCTATTTTTACCAGGATTTGATGCTGCCCGTGCTGTTAGACAGCCTGCGTGGCGGTTGGCAGGCTAATGAGTTGGCCCGTCCGTTGGTACGACTGAAAGCGATGGATAACAACGGCTTGCTGCGCCGGACATTAGCGGCATGGTTTCGGCATAACGTTCAGCCGCTGGCGACCTCAAAGGCATTGTTTATTCATCGTAATACGCTGGAGTATCGCCTGAATCGTATTTCAGAACTGACCGGGCTGGATTTGGGGAATTTTGACGACAGACTGCTACTGTATGTGGCGTTGCAACTGGATGAGCAGCATTGAGACATTAAACCACCTCACAGCGAGGTGGTTTTGAGCTAAGGGTTACTCTTCAGAAATTAAAAGCAGTCCTTTTTCAATAACCTGATAAACTACTTTTTTCTTTTGGGGATACTTTTGCTCGGTCTCGGTGTTGAGAATAACCGAGCGTTTATATGCTTCTGCATGATAAACCTCAATAGTATATCCTTTTTCCAGTGTCATAGTGTTCGTGTATTTCTCCAGCAGGACTTTACTTTGTATTTCCTGATGATAAACGAGAAAGCCATTGTTATCGATAATATTGACCTCTGCATAGAGATCTTCGCCATATATGCTGTGTGGCGTGGTGGCCTCTGTTGAGTAAACAACCTGGTTATTCACCAGATCCATATCAATACTGGCAAACTGTACATCGTAATATCCCAGTAGCTTCCAGAGAAATTTATTACCTCGTATTGTCGCCTTCGGATCACTGGAAGTCGGGTGTTGGTAATCTTGTAGCCCTGAACTAATGACTTCCCATGTATTATCCTGTGCAAGTTGAAAATCTGTATTTTGCATAACGTTTGAAGCTACGCATCTGAATGGTTCATAATGAAGGATGTCGATAACATAGCCATTGCGTAATGGAATGCTTTCTGTTGTAGTCGGATATCGGATTGAGCCATCATAATTTCGGTTGTACATTTCAATCCCATTTTCATTCCACACACGTATCCATGCGTAGGTTTCCGGATAATAATTGTGTGGTATTACTGATTTAGTATTTACCGTCATCAAGTAATTACTGTTATCGATAGTAACTTCGGAAAATTCGGCGTCACTCAATCCGCGTAATTCAAGATGAATAATACTCCCTGTCAGGATGTCGGGTTCACTATTATCTAATGGGATGACATCTGCATATTCAAGCAATAATAAATCACGCTCCTCGCCAGTGAATTTGTTAATCATTAGCCAGATACTAATTTTTTCTGTGCTTTCTGGTAGAGTATAAATAAGTGACTCAACGCGTAGCTTTTCTGCTGACTCAGCAATAATAGAACGGAGATCCTCATCCGGATCATTGTTTAGTGCGGTATTAAATAATCCTGTTTTATCAATCCTGAAGTTATTGATTTTTTCATTGTGCACAACCAGATCAAGATAATTTGGTAGGCTATATAAACGCTTCCCACATTCGGCATGATAAACCTTGATGAGATACCCATCTTCAAAAGGAATTTCATCATAGGTAATTGGACAATTTTGTCCTGGCATATCACGATTGAAAATTTCCTCGCCAGTCGCTGAGAAAATGGTGACGCTCGCATAAATGTCACTGCCATAGTAAGAATGTGGCGCGGAACTGGTGACATTTAGTTGGATTGTTTTGCTCTCATTCTCAACAGTGAGGGTTGCAAACTTTGCATCGCCAAGCCCCAGGAAAATAAGTTCTTCGTTACGACCGCTGGTGTCATTTAGTGGGGTATAATTAATGGTTACATTATTTTCGCCTTCACGTACCACAAACCAGTTTTGATCAGTAGTATATTTTTGAGATTTTCCTTTTGGCAGAATAAGTTGATAAACCCCAATGGGTAAATATTGCTGTTCTAATGTAGTATTAGTAATTCTGACCGTAATATCATTGCCACAATGATCAATTATTTTGAGATCACGTCCATAAATTTGAGCTAAATTATCAATGATGATATCAAAGGTAACATTGCCTTTTTTGTTTAAGACAGACAACTCTGCATTATCAACCAACCAAACAGACGTTTGTAGCCCCATTGCTTGCTGCGCGTTGTCCCATTCCGCTTCAGGCAGGAGATCAAAGAGTGGATAAACCGGTTTGGTTTCCAGAGTCTGAATACGTTCTCGGGTGATATCATCAAGTTCAACACCACACAAATCAATATAGGGGGTCATATCATATCCTGCGGCAGAGGCGCTTGCCTCTGCAAGCATATCCAGGATGTGATGATCTGATGCGGAGAAATTTTCGCTGTTTGCCAATGCCCGGTAACTATCATTAAATAGCACAAAATTTTTCATCGAGGATTTGAATTGCATTAGCATCAATAATAATAATCTTTGATGTGGATTCCACTGATTCACCGGTGTTTGGTTATAGATATTATTTCGGAAATTATCCTCAGTGTAACCTCTGTTTCCATCGTTATATAACCATCCATCGGTATACAGTTCATTTTTATTGCCCAACATAACTTGCTGAAACCATGCACCATATATATTATTCCAAACCTCTCCAGCGGAGAAGCGAGAGTCATTCATAAAATTGCCCTGATATCCATGGGCAATTTCATGCAGCACAGTCCATTGGTTTTCAACATTATCAATCCAGCCTTGCGCGATGGTTGATGAGGTCTCTGCACACCAGTAGGTGTTGAAATAGGCGGAACCCACACCGTTTTTATCTGCCTTAATGAAATACTTATTGGCAATGTTCTGATTGAGAGAATTTACTGGCGTAAAACTAAGTCCGGCTAAATCATTATAGAATGCAAAAATTTTTTCATAATAGTCCAATAGTCCGTAAATGCCATTGTCGGTATTTACATTCTGGAGATTATCCATGTCGGCAAAGGGAACTAATAGTTTGGCACTGCCAGTATCGATAAGCGCATAGGGGGCGTTGGTCTCTGACCATGAAGAAAAAAATAAAGCAGAATCACTATTTTTGTCAAAAAAAGGCAATGTCTGGAATTTTTCTGGTGTTTCAAATTCAACGTCGTAATCAGAAATATTTTCCATGTATAGCGTATCAATGAAAGGAACGGTATCAACAGTAGCGCTGATCTCTTGCCATTCAGTTTTCAATGTTAATGTTTTTTCAACAGCAGAGTCATTGCATAATAGACGCAAGGTAGCAGAACCATTACTGATGTCGGACTGCCTGACGCGAAGGATGGTCTCCGCGGGCAAAATAAAGTCTAATTCCTGACGATCGTGCAGTAACCCTTTATTAAAACCTTCTTTATTAAGCCATGTTGCCTTTTCGAGAGCATAGCATTTCATTAAAAGTATATTGTTCATAGTTGGTTATCTCTTATTTAGTGGTTGAAGATAGATAAACCTTATATTTTTTATGAGATAATAAAAGTCATTTTATATAATATCTGTGTGCAATGATGTTAATGATATGGATATATATTTTTTTATCTTTATGGATAATGAAATGATGAGTAAATTAAAGGGAGTGTGGGTGTGTGATATTTTTTTAGAAAGGCCAGTTTCCTGGCCTGAAGATATGATGGCTTATTTGCGCGTCAGTTTTTCCAGATCGGCTTCAATTTCGCTGATCTTATTGGTCACGACGCTTTCCAGATGACGTAAATCATCGAGGATCTTGCGTTTAAGATCGACTTCACTGCGATCGCGCTGGCAGATCTGATCCAACTCATCGATCACATAGCGCAGGTTTGGACTGATCTCCTGCACTTCTTTGTAGCCCTGACCGATGCCATCGGCGACCACCGTTTTACGCTGACGGGGATATTTGAATTTCACGCTCTTGGCAAAAAACTCGCCTTTATCCTTTTGGAAATAGATTTTCAGGATATCGTTGTTGGCTTCTTGCCGCAGGCTGTAACGATCGATCTCTTCAGGATTAGTAATGCCCAGACTTTTCAGATTGTCATACATAGCGGTACCCTTAAGCTCACTATAACCATTGAATAATTAACGAAAAGCCTTGTTTATGCCACCCGCAGATGTAAAAAAAGCGGGCTAAGCCCGCTTTTTCAAATTGCTGTTAGTCGATGGTACGTAACAGTTCGTTGATACCCACTTTGCCACGCGTTTTAGCGTCGACTTTCTTCACGATCACCGCGCAGTACAGACTGTATTTGCCATCTTTCGACGGCAGGTTGCCGGAAACGACAACAGAACCTGCCGGTACGCGACCATAATGCACTTCGCCTGTTTCACGATCGTAAATACGGGTGCTCTGACCGATATACACGCCCATCGAGATGACGGAACCTTCCTCGACAATCACGCCTTCCACAACTTCCGAACGCGCACCGATGAAGCAGTTATCTTCGATGATGGTCGGGTTAGCCTGTAACGGCTCCAGTACGCCGCCGATGCCAACGCCACCGGACAGGTGAACATTCTTACCGATTTGCGCACAAGAACCTACGGTCGCCCAGGTATCAACCATCGTACCTTCATCAACATACGCACCAATGTTAACGTAAGACGGCATCAGCACGGTGTTACGTGCGATAAATGCCCCCTGACGCACGGCCGCAGGCGGAACCACGCGAAAGCCTTCTTTCTGGAAGCGTGCTTCATCGTAGTCGGCAAATTTCATCGGCACTTTATCGAAGTAGCGGCTTTCCGCACCATCGATAACCTGATTATCGTTAATACGGAAAGAGAGCAGGACCGCTTTTTTCAGCCACTGATGGGTGACCCACTGGCCGTCAATCTTTTCTGCGACACGCAGTGCACCGGAATCCAGTAAAGAAATAACCTGATTAACCGCTTCACGGGTTACGGTATCCACATTCGCCGGAGTGATGTCGGCACGACGCTCAAAAGCGGACTCAATAACGTTCTGTAACTGCTGCATTGTTAAACTCTTTCCATAATAAATAAAAACATTACCCTTTATCGTTTGGATTGAGGGCCTCTGTCAACCGTTGATGTACTTCCTGCTGCAGCTCATTATTAAGCGCACGCCGGTCGGCGGTGGCGATTATGAATAAATCTTCTACTCGCTCACCAATAGTTGTAATTCGGGCGCCATGCAGCGAAATTCCCAGATCGGCAAAAATCTGCCCGACCCGCGCCAGTAGTCCTGGTTGATCGAGTGCGATAAGTTCGAGGAATGACTTACGGTCGGTATGGGTCGGCAAAAAGGTGACCTCAGTATCGACAGTAAAGTGGCGTAATTTTGCCGGCTGACGACGCGGTTGCGGTGGTTGCCAACTGCGTTGAGTAATGGCTTGTTCCAACCCAAAACGGATCGCTTCGTGTCGGTCTGACGACAGCGGACTGCCGTCCGGCTCCAGTACGATGAACGTATCCATCGCCATGCCATCACGGGTGGTGAAAATCTGCGCATCGTGGACGCTCAGATTACGCCGGTCCAGTTCGGCGCAAACGGCGGCAAACAGATACGGGCGATCCGGACTCCAGATAAAGATTTCCGTTCCCCCACGCGTTGCCTGCGGGCTAAGCAGAATGAGCGGTTCTTTGAGGTCATGTTGTAAGAGATGACGCGCATGCCAGGCCAGTTGATTTGGGCTGTGGCGCACGAAATAGTTCGCTCGACAGCGTGACCAGATATGGTGCAACGCTTCTTCATCAATGTTATCCATCCGCAATAACGCCAGCGCCTGAAGCTGATGATGGCGCACACGCTCGCGCATATCCGGTGTATTTTGCATTCCACGACGCAGTTGTTTTTCTGTGGCGAAGTATAATTCGCGCAACAGGCTTTGCTTCCAGCTATTCCATAGCGTTTCGTTAGTGGCGCAGATATCGGCGACGGTAAGGCAGACCAGGAAACGCAAACGGTGTTCCGTTTGTACTTCTTCGGCGAATTGCTTAATCACCTCCGGGTCCTGAATATCACGGCGCTGAGCGGTCACCGACATCAGCAGATGCTGGCGTACCAGCCACATAACCAGATTCGTTTCGCGGGAGTTGAGTCCGTGTAATTCGGCGAACTTGAGTACGTCCTGAGCCCCCAGAATAGAGTGATCGCCGCCACGACCTTTGGCGATATCGTGGAACAGCGCAGCAATCAAAATGAGTTCCGGTTGACGCAAGCGCGGCCACAGATCCACACACAACGGATGACGCTGGCGGGTCTCTTCCTTGGCAAAACTTTCCAGTTTCAGCATGACGCGGATAGTGTGCTCATCCACTGTATAAGCATGAAACAGGTCAAACTGCATTTGACCGACTATATGCGACCATTGCGGCATATAGGCCCATAACACGCTGTGGCGATGCATTGGCAACAGGCCGCGACTGACTGCGCCTGGATGGCGCAACATGCTGAGAAATAGCGAGCGCGCTTCCGGAATGTAGCACAGCGGCTGCGTTAAATGACGGCGGGCATGACGCAAATGACGCAGTGTGGTGGAGTAAATTCCGGTGATCGCGCTATTGCGTACCATGATATAAAACATCCGCAAAATGGCCTCGGGCTCGCGGATAAACAGGTCGTCATTGCGCAGGTCAATCAATGTGCCACGCAGTTGAAAGTCGTCATCAATGGGGCGCGGTTTTTCATCGGCCGGCATGGCGAGAATCGCCTCGTCAAACAACTGGAGCAGCATGTGGTTCAGTTCGCTCACTCGCCGCGTGACCCGGAAATAGTCTTTCATCATCCGCTCGATAGGCTCATTGCCTTCACCGCCATAATTGAGGCGTTGAGCCACGCTGAGCTGTCGATCAAACAGCAGACGGTTGTCGTAACGGTTCACGATCAGATGCAATGCGAAGCGGATCCGCCACAGAATATGCAAACATTCATTCAGTTCGGCGCGCTCCGCCAGCGTCAGGAAGCCGAAACCGACCATCTCATCCAGCGACGTGGCACCAAAATGACGGCGGGCGACCCATTGCAGGGTGTGGATGTCGCGCAGTCCACCTGGACTGCTTTTGATATCCGGCTCCAGATTGTAGCTGGTGCCGTGATAGCGCTGATGGCGTTGATTTTGCTCTTCTACTTTGGCAGCGTAAAATTTATCGGATGGCCAGAAACCTTCGCTGAAAATATGCTTTTGCAGCTCAAGGAACAACGCGACGTCGCCAATCAGCAGTCGTGTTTCAATCAGGTTGGTGGCGACGGTTAAATCTGATAGCCCTTCCAGCAGACACTCTTCCAGTGTACGCACGCTGTGTCCTACCTCCAGCCGCACATCCCACAATAGCGTTAATAACTCGCCGACTTTCTCCGCCTGCGCGTCAGGCAGTTTTTTACGGCTAAGGATCAGCAGGTCAATATCGGAAAGTGGATGCAGCTCACCACGCCCGTAGCCGCCAACGGCAACCAGCGCCAGATCGGCAATCTGACCGAAACCTGCTTCAATCCACAGGCGCTGCAGCAACTGGTCAATAAATTCGGTGCGGGCTTCGATTAACTGTTCAGCGGAAATTCCGCTGTCAAATGCTTCCCCCAGCCAGTGCTGGAAATTATCGATATGAGCTTTAATGCCGGTACAGTTGAGGTCGTGCTGTGGCCATGTCCCTGGGTTTTGCGGTTGGCCAGGCAGGGTGGGGAGGGCAGTATTTGCGTGCTGTTCAGGAAGAGTATTCATTGTGCGCCACCCATTAAAAAGCCGGATGACGGCGTGAACGCCTTACCCGGCCTACGTATTTACTCTTCATCCTTCAAGTTGCTTCTGCGTTGGCTGCGCTCGTTCACTCCAGTCACGTACTTATGTACGCTCCTGAAGATTCACTCTCTTGCCGCCTTGAGGCAACTCGAATGATTTTGAGTAAAGGTGTAATTTGTAGGCCTGATAAGATGCAGGAGCATCGCCATCAGGCAAAAAATTATGCGTCGTGTGTGATGACTGCCGGGATGGTGTCATCCTTACGTAATGTCAGAATTTCACAGCCGTTTTCCGTTACCACAATAGTATGCTCGTACTGAGCAGACAAGCTGCGATCTTTGGTTTTCACCGTCCAGCCGTCTTTCATGGTGCGGATACGGTAATCACCGGCATTCAGCATCGGTTCTACGGTGAAGGTCATGCCCGGCTGCAGTACCACGCCGCCGTCGTCTGCATCGTAGTGCAGGACCTGAGGTTCTTCATGGAAGCCGCGACCGATACCGTGGCCGCAGTATTCACGTACTACAGAGAAGCCTTCACCTTCTGCGTATTTCTGAATTGCAGCACCCAGGGTACGTAGGCGAATACCCGGTTTTACCATACGCAGCGCCAGATACAGGCTTTCCTGCGTTACGCGGCACAGACGCTCGCCAAGAATGGTCGGTTTACCGACGATAAACATTTTGGACGTATCGCCGTGGTACTCGTCTTTAATCACGGTGACGTCGATGTTGACGATATCACCCTCTTTCAGGTGCTTAGCGTCATCCGGGATCCCGTGGCACACGACTTCATTAATAGAGATGCACACGGATTTCGGATAACCGTGATAACCCAGGCACGCGGAAATCGCCTGCTGTTCATTCACGATGTAGTCGTTACAGATGCGATCCAGCTCGCCGGTGCTCACGCCCGGTTTGATAAACGGTTCGATCATCTCCAGCACTTCGGCTGCCAGACGGCCAGCGACGCGCATTTTTTCGATTTCTTCAGGAGTCTTAATTGAGATAGCCATGAATTCTGTCCATCAGTGTCGATTATTTCGACAATAATTGTGTAAGTGCCGTCAATGGTATCAGTCTGGAGTGTACCCTGCCAAATTGAGAATCATTCTGAACTTCGCCTTTCGTGCCACAAATGCGTTGGCTACATTTTTTCACCCTGGTTACTTACTGGCCGTAAGCTCCCAGGGATTCATAAATTTGCCGACTGCCTGTAACACGAAATTCATCGTTCAATCCAGCACAGACCGCCAACAATTATTGGTGTCGGTGGCGTATTTGTGGTATAAAGCGCGCCGGACTTCCGATCCATTCGAAGACTACACACGATGGACGGGAGCGACAAATCTCACTTTGTGTAACAACACACACGTATCGACACATATTCCGGGGTGCCCTTTGGGGTCGGTAATATGGGATGCGTGGAGGCTTAACCCCAACTTTTATATATAGAGGTTTTAATCATGGCAACTGTTTCCATGCGCGACATGCTCAAGGCTGGTGTTCACTTCGGTCACCAGACCCGTTACTGGAACCCGAAAATGAAGCCGTTCATCTTCGGTGCGCGTAACAAAGTTCACATCATCAACCTTGAGAAAACTGTACCGATGTTCAACGAAGCTCTGGCTGAACTGAACAAGATCTCTGCTCGTAAAGGTAAAATCCTTTTCGTTGGTACTAAACGCGCTGCAAGCGAAGCGGTGAAAGACGCTGCTAACAGCTGCGATCAGTTCTTCGTGAACCATCGCTGGTTGGGCGGTATGCTGACTAACTGGAAAACTGTTCGTCAGTCCATCAAACGTCTGAAAGATCTGGAAACTCAGTCTCAGGACGGTACTTTCGAAAAGCTGACCAAGAAAGAAGCGCTGATGCGCACCCGTGAGCTTGAGAAACTGGAAAACAGCCTGGGCGGTATCAAAGACATGGGCGGCCTGCCGGACGCTCTGTTCGTAATCGATGCTGACCACGAGCACATTGCTATCAAAGAAGCAAACAACCTGGGTATCCCGGTATTTGCTATCGTTGATACCAACTCTGATCCGGACGGTGTTGACTTCGTTATCCCGGGTAACGACGACGCAATCCGTGCTGTGACCCTGTACCTGGGCGCTGTAGCTACTACCGTTCGTGAAGGCCGTTCTCAGGATCTGGCTTCCCAGGCGGAAGAAAGCTTCGTAGAAGCTGAATAATAAGGCACGCTCGTTAGAGCCCCCTTATAAACCAGGTAGTATCACGTTTGGTTAGGGGCCCTTCAGGCCCCTTTTTCACTTTTAAATCTGTGCGGTTTCATGCCGGGCAGATCAAATCTTCCGAGGATTTTAGAATGGCTGAAATTACCGCATCCCTGGTAAAAGAGCTGCGTGAGCGTACTGGCGCAGGCATGATGGATTGCAAAAAAGCACTGACTGAAGCTAATGGCGACATCGAGCTGGCAATCGAAAACATGCGTAAGTCCGGTGCTATCAAAGCAGCGAAAAAAGCAGGCAACGTTGCTGCTGACGGCGTAATCAAAACCAAAATCGACGGCAATATCGCTTTCATTCTGGAAGTTAACTGCCAGACTGACTTCGTTGCTAAAGATGCTGGTTTCCAGGCATTTGCTGACAAAGTACTGGACGCTGCCGTTGCTGGCAAAATCACTGATGTTGAAGTTCTGAAAGCACAGTTCGAAGAAGAACGTGTTGCTCTGGTTGCTAAAATCGGTGAGAACATCAACATCCGTCGTGTTGCTTCCCTGGAAGGCGAAGTTCTGGGTAGCTACCAGCACGGTGCTCGTATCGGTGTTCTGGTTGCTGCAACTGGCGCTGATGAAGAACTGGTTAAACAGCTGGCAATGCACATCGCCGCAAGCAAACCAGAATTCGTTAAGCCGGAAGACGTTTCTGCTGAAGTAGTAGAAAAAGAATACCAGGTTCAGCTGGACATCGCGATGCAGTCTGGTAAGCCGAAAGAAATCGCAGAGAAAATGGTTGAAGGCCGCATGAAGAAATTCACCGGCGAAGTTTCTCTGACTGGTCAGCCTTTCGTTATGGAACCGAGCAAATCTGTTGCTCAGCTGCTGAAAGAGCACAACGCTGACGTAACTGGTTTCATCCGCTTCGAAGTGGGTGAAGGCATCGAGAAAGTTGAGACTGACTTTGCAGCAGAAGTTGCTGCGATGTCCAAGCAGTCTTAATTTTAAAAGGAGCCGCCTGAGGGCGGCTTCTTTTTGCGTCCGACTTGTAAATTCAGCTAAGCGCTATAGTGGTAAGGCTGAAAAGCGACATACAATGTCGCTGGAATTAACTCATCTCATTCGTTGACAGTCTCAGGAAAGAAACATGGCTACCAATGCAAAACCCGTCTACAAACGTATTCTGCTTAAGTTAAGTGGCGAAGCTCTGCAAGGTTCAGAAGGCTTCGGTATTGATGCAAGCATACTTGACCGTATGGCTCAGGAAATCAAAGAGCTGGTCGAGCTGGGAATCCAGGTTGGCGTAGTGATCGGTGGTGGTAACCTGTTCCGTGGTGCTGGTCTGGCGAAAGCAGGGATGAACCGCGTTGTGGGCGACCACATGGGCATGTTAGCCACCGTAATGAACGGTCTGGCGATGCGCGATGCGCTTCACCGCGCCTATGTGAACGCTCGCCTGATGTCCGCAATTCCTCTGAACGGCGTGTGTGATAACTACAGCTGGGCAGAAGCGATCAGTCTGCTGCGTAACAACCGCGTGGTTATTTTGTCCGCTGGTACTGGCAACCCGTTCTTCACTACCGACTCCGCAGCCTGCCTGCGTGGTATTGAAATTGAAGCGGATGTGGTTCTGAAAGCCACTAAAGTTGATGGTGTGTTTACCGCCGATCCAGCTAAAGATCCAACAGCAACCATGTACGAGCAGCTGACCTATGCTGAAGTACTGGATAAAGAACTGAAAGTGATGGATCTGGCTGCGTTCACGCTGGCTCGTGACCACAAATTACCGATTCGTGTCTTCAACATGAACAAACCGGGTGCGTTGCGCCGCGTTGTGATGGGTGAAAAAGAAGGCACGTTAATCACGGAATAATTCCCGTTGCGGCTAAATGCAGGTAATATTCCGCTTTAATGTCGCGGGATACGTCCCTCAAAATTAATCAAGACTATACTTGTCACACCTTGCGTAGTGGGTATGGTCTGACTGAAACAAGCTTTCAAGGATTCGTAACGTGATCAACGATATCAGAAAAGATGCTGAAGTACGCATGGACAAATGCGTCGAAGCATTCAAAAATCAAATCAGCAAAATTCGCACGGGTCGTGCTTCTCCCAGCCTGCTGGATGGCATTATCGTGGAATATTACGGCACGCCGACTCCGCTGCGCCAACTGGCAAGCGTAACGGTTGAAGATTCCCGTACCCTGAAAATCAACGTGTTTGACCGCTCTATGGGTCCTGCTGTTGAGAAAGCGATTATGGCTTCCGACCTCGGTCTGAACCCAAGCTCAGCGGGCTCTGACATCCGCGTTCCGCTGCCACCGCTGACCGAAGAGCGTCGTAAAGATCTGACCAAGATCGTACGTGGTGAAGCTGAAGGCGCGCGTGTTGCTGTGCGTAACGTACGCCGTGATGCCAACGACAAAGTGAAAGCGCTGCTGAAAGATAAAGAGATCAGCGAAGATGACGATCGCCGTTCTCAGGACGACGTACAGAAACTGACCGATGCTGCAATCAAGAAAGTTGATGCGGCGCTGGCAGAGAAAGAAGCGGAACTGATGCAGTTCTGATTCGCCTGTACGCTAAAAACGCCGCTTAGAAGGCCTGAGAAGGCTGGATGGCGGCGTTTTGCTTTTTTATCCTGTCTCAATTCTTCTGGATGTCTCATGAAGCAATTAACCATCCTGGGCTCAACCGGCTCTATTGGTTGCAGTACGCTCGATGTAGTACGTCATAACCCGGATAAATTTCGTGTTGCTGCGTTGGTAGCGGGTAAAAATGTCGCCCGTATGGTGGAGCAATGTCTGGAGTTTTCACCCCGTTACGCGGTGATGGATGACGAAAAAAGTGCAGCGCTGGTGAAAGCCGCATTGCGGGATCATGGAAGTCGCACCGAGGTTATGTGCGGGCAGCAGGCTGCCTGTGATATGGCTGCGTTGGATGATGTCGATCAGGTTATGGCGGCGATAGTCGGCGCGGCAGGTTTGTTGCCAACACTTGCGGCAATCCGCGCGGGCAAAAACATTTTGCTGGCGAATAAAGAGTCTCTGGTAACCTGCGGACGTCTGTTTATGGACGACGTGAAACGCCATAAAGCGCAGCTTTTGCCGGTAGATAGCGAACATAACGCGATTTTTCAGAGTTTACCGCAACCTATCCAACACAATCTGGGATACGCTGACCTTGAGCAAAACGGCGTTGTGTCTGTTCTGCTTACCGGGTCTGGTGGCCCTTTCCGCGAAACGCCATTGCACGATCTGGCTCTAATGACACCCGATCAGGCATGCCGTCATCCGAATTGGTCGATGGGACGAAAAATTTCTGTCGACTCCGCCACTATGATGAATAAAGGTCTGGAATACATTGAAGCGCGTTGGTTATTTAATGCCAGTGCAAGTCAGATGGAAGTGCTGATCCATCCACAGTCGGTTATTCACTCGATGGTCCGTTATCAGGATGGCAGCGTCCTGGCCCAATTGGGTGAGCCTGATATGCGCACACCTATCGCCCATACAATGGCATGGCCGGAACGTGTGAGCTCTGGCGTTAAGCCTGTCGATTTTTGCAAACTCAGTGCGTTGACGTTTTCCGCACCTGATTATCAGCGTTATCCGTGCCTGAAACTGGCGATGGACGCGTTTGAGCAAGGACAGGCTGCGACAACTGCGCTGAATGCCGCTAATGAAATTACCGTTGCCGCATTTTTGGCGCAGCAGATTCGATTTACGGATATCGCCGATCTCAATTTATCCGTACTGGATAAGATGGATTTGCAGGAACCGCAGAGCGTTGATGATGTGCTGAGGGTCGATGCCATCGCCAGAGATGTCGCGATAAAACAAGTGACACGACTCTCAAGCTGATGATAATCCCTCTGTGGGGGATCGTGCTATTTGTTAGCGTTGGGCTTCAGTGATATAGTCTGCGCCACCTGATCGCAGGTATTTGCTTTTTTTCGATCGGGTAAGCCGTGGTTTGACACGGCTTTTTTGTGGATGCACAAAATCATTCAGGTTGCATCAAGGCGGCAAGTGAATGAGTTCCCTGGAGCATACAAATAGTATGTGACAGGGGCGAATAAGCACAGCCAACGAAGAGGCAGCCTGAAGGATGAAGCGCAAAGGCTTCAGTATTCCTGAGTACCGTATAATCCTTTCAGGGACTAAAAACGCGTTATGTTGTCTGCAACTAAACCATTAAGCGAAAATTTGCCAGCACATGGTTGTCGCCATGTCGCAATTATCATGGATGGCAATGGCCGCTGGGCGAAAAAGCAAGGGAAGATCCGCGCCTTTGGGCATAAGGCCGGAGCAAAATCCGTCCGCCGGGCTGTCTCTTTTGCTGCCAATAACGGTATTGATGCGTTAACGCTGTATGCCTTTAGCAGTGAGAACTGGAACCGACCAGCGCAGGAAGTCAGTGCGTTAATGGAGTTGTTTGTGTGGGCACTTGATAGCGAAGTGAAAAACCTGCACCGCCATAACGTGCGCCTGCGTATTATTGGGGATATCAGTCGATTTAACACACGTTTGCAAGAACGGATTCGCAAGTCGGAAGCGCTTACCGCCCAGAATACCGGGTTAACGCTGAATATTGCCGCGAATTACGGCGGACGGTGGGATATTGTCCAGGGCGTCAGGCAACTGGCACAACAGGTGCAGGAAGGTCTGTTGCGTCCGGAGCAAATTGATGAAGAGATGCTTGGTCAGCAAGTTTGTATGCATGAGCTGGCTCCTGTGGATTTAGTGATAAGGACTGGGGGAGAGCATCGAATTAGTAATTTTTTGTTGTGGCAAATTGCCTACGCCGAACTTTACTTTACGGATGTTCTCTGGCCCGATTTCGATGAACAAGACTTTGAAGGTGCGCTACATGCCTTTGCTAATCGTGAGCGTCGTTTCGGCGGCACCGAGCCCGGTGATGAAAAAGCCTGATGGGGGTCGCTTTTGCTGAAGTATCGCCTGATTTCTGCTTTTGTTTTAATACCCGTTGTCATCGCGGCGTTGTTTTTGTTGCCGCCGGTGGGGTTCGCCATTGTTACGCTGGTCGTCTGTATGCTGGCCGCGTGGGAATGGGGACAGTTAAGCGGTTTTGCCACTCGTACACAGCGAGTCTGGTTGGCGGTTTTGTGCGGGCTATTGCTGGCACTGATGCTGTTTTTGCTGCCTGAGTATCATCATAACATTCACCAACCGCTGGTTGAGGTGTCGCTTTGGGCGTCTCTGGGCTGGTGGGCCGTGGCGCTATTACTGGTGCTGTTTTACCCCGGTTCAGCCTCGGTCTGGCGTAATTCCAAAACATTACGCATAATTTTCGGCGTGTTAACCATTGTTCCTTTCTTTTGGGGAATGCTGGCGCTACGTGCCTGGCACTATGATGAGAATCATTATAGTGGCGCGCTATGGCTGCTCTATGTCATGATCCTCGTTTGGGGAGCGGATTCAGGTGCGTATATGTTTGGTAAGATGTTTGGCAAACATAAACTGGCGCCGAAGGTTTCTCCTGGTAAAACCTGGCAGGGTTTTATTGGCGGACTTGCCACTGCAGCTGTAATCTCGTGGGGTTATGGTATGTGGGCGAATCTTGAAGTTGCGCCTGTCACCTTGCTCATTTGCTCCATCGTTGCAGCCCTGGCCTCCGTGCTGGGTGACCTGACCGAGAGTATGTTTAAGCGTGAAGCAGGTATTAAGGACAGTGGTCACTTAATCCCAGGACACGGTGGTATTCTGGATCGTATTGACAGCCTGACGGCTGCGGTGCCGGTCTTTGCTTGCCTGTTGTTACTGGTATTCAGGACGCTCTAACGGATGGTCTTATGCTGAGTATTCTCTGGAATCTGGCTGCATTCATCGTTGCACTTGGTGTACTTATCACCGTGCATGAATTTGGTCATTTCTGGGTTGCACGGCGCTGCGGAGTCCGCGTCGAGCGCTTTTCCATTGGCTTTGGAAAAGCGCTTTGGCGCCGTACCGATAAACAGGGTACGGAATACGTTATCGCCTTAATCCCCCTCGGCGGTTACGTCAAAATGCTGGATGAGCGCGCTGAACCAGTTGTACCGGAGCTGCGCCACTACGCTTTCAACAATAAAACAGTTGGGCAGCGCGCGGCCATTATCGCTGCAGGACCAATTGCAAATTTCCTCTTCGCTATTTTTGCCTACTGGCTGGTCTTTATCATCGGTGTCCCTGGCGTTCGTCCGGTTGTTGGTGAAATAACACCCAACTCGATTGCTGCCCAGGCGCAAATTCAGCCAGGTACGGAACTAAAAGCGGTTGATGGTATCGAAACCCCTGATTGGGATACCGTCCGATTGCAACTGGTATCCAAAATTGGCGATGAGCATACGACCATCAGCGTGGCGCAGTTTGGCAGTAACCAGCGACAGGACAAAACGCTGGATTTACGCCATTGGGCATTTGAGCCAGACAAAGAGGATCCCGTCTCTAGTTTGGGCATTCGTCCACGTGGTCCGCAGATTGAACCGGTGCTGTCAGAAGTGCAGGTTAACTCCGCGGCAAGTAAGGCGGGTTTGCAAGCTGGCGACAGGATCGTTAAAGTCAATGGTCAGCCGCTGACGCAATGGATGACGTTCGTGACGTTGGTGCGCGATAATCCTGATAAGCCGCTAGCGCTAGAAATTGAAAGACAAGGGAATTCCTTGTCTTTGACGTTAACCCCGGATTCAAAACCGGGTAACGGAAAGGCCGAAGGTTTTGCGGGCGTAGTGCCTAAAATTATCCCTCTGCCTGATGAGTATAAGACTGTACGCCAGTATGGGCCATTCAGCGCCATCCTCGAAGCCTCGGATAAAACGTGGCAGTTGATGAAGCTAACGGTCAGTATGCTGGGAAAATTGATTACCGGTGATGTAAAACTGAACAACCTCAGTGGGCCGATTTCTATCGCCCAGGGGGCTGGGATGTCAGCGGAGTTCGGGGTTATTTATTACCTGATGTTCCTTGCGCTTATCAGCGTGAACTTAGGGATAATTAACCTGTTTCCGTTGCCCGTTCTTGACGGGGGGCATCTGCTGTTCCTGGCGATTGAAAAGCTGAAGGGCGGTCCGGTATCCGAGCGGGTTCAAGACTTTAGTTATCGCATTGGCTCTATCTTGCTGGTGTTGTTAATGGGGCTTGCACTTTTCAATGATTTCTCTCGGTTGTAAGAGAGTGTTAGGAAGAACGCATAATAACGATGGCGATGAAAAAGTTGCTCATAGCGTCGCTGCTGTTTAGCAGCGCCACCGTATACGGTGCTGAAGGGTTCGTAGTGAAGGACATTCATTTCGAAGGCCTACAGCGAGTCGCCGTTGGTGCGGCTCTCCTCAGTATGCCGGTGCGCACAGGCGACACGGTTAATGATGAAGATATCAGTAATACCATTCGTGCTCTGTTCGCCACCGGTAACTTTGAGGATGTCCGCGTCCTGCGCGATGGTGATACCCTTCTGGTTCAGGTAAAAGAACGTCCGACGATTGCCAGCATCACTTTCTCCGGTAACAAATCGGTAAAAGATGACATGCTGAAGCAAAACCTCGAGGCGTCTGGCGTACGTGTTGGCGAGTCTCTGGATCGCACAACGCTTGCCGATATCGAAAAAGGCCTGGAAGATTTCTACTATAGCGTCGGTAAATACAGCGCCAGTGTGAAAGCGGTGGTAACGCCGTTGCCGCGTAACCGCGTTGACCTCAAACTGGTCTTCCAGGAAGGCGTTTCGGCGAAGATCCAACAGATCAATATCGTCGGCAACCACGCCTTCACAACCGACGAGCTTATCTCTCACTTCCAACTACGCGATGAAGTACCGTGGTGGAACGTGGTGGGCGATCGTAAATACCAGAAACAGAAACTGGCCGGCGACCTTGAAACCCTGCGCAGTTACTATCTGGATCGCGGTTATGCTCGCTTCAATATCGATTCCACGCAGGTTAGCCTGACGCCGGATAAAAAAGGTATCTACATCACCGTTAACATCACAGAAGGCGAGCAGTACAAGCTTTCTGGGGTCCAGGTGAGTGGTAACCTGGCTGGACACTCTGCCGAAATTGAGACCCTGACGAAAATCGAACCGGGTGAACTCTATAACGGCACCAAAGTGACCAAAATGGAAGATGATATCAAGAAGCTTCTGGGACGCTATGGTTATGCCTACCCGCGTGTACAGTCGCAGCCTGAAATCAACGATGCAGACAAAACCGTTAAATTGCGTGTAAACGTGGATGCGGGTAACCGTTTCTATGTGCGTAAGATCCGTTTTGAAGGTAACGACACTTCGAAAGATTCCGTACTGCGTCGCGAAATGCGCCAGATGGAAGGCGCCTGGTTGGGCAGCGATCTGGTTGACCAGGGTAAAGAGCGTCTGAACCGTCTGGGTTACTTTGAAACTGTCGATACCGATACTCAACGTGTTCCGGGCAGTCCTGATCAGGTTGATGTGGTCTATAAGGTGAAAGAACGCAACACCGGTAGCTTTAACTTCGGTGTGGGTTACGGCACTGAAAGTGGCGTAAGCTTCCAGGCGGGCGTTCAGCAGGATAACTGGTTAGGTACCGGTTATTCAGTCGGGATTAGCGGCACCAAAAACGACTATCAGACCTATACTGAGCTGTCTGTCACCAACCCGTACTTCACCGTCGATGGTGTGAGTCTCGGTGGTCGTGTCTTCTATAACGACTTTGAGGCAGATGATGCAGATCTGTCCGACTATACCAACAAAAGCTATGGTACGGACGTAACGCTGGGCTTCCCGGTCAACGAATACAACACGTTGCGCGCAGGCCTGGGTTATGTGCATAACAAACTGTCCAACATGCAGCCGCAGATTGCGATGGATCGTTATCTTGATTCAATGGGACAAGATGATACCAGCAGCTTTGCCGCAGATGACTTTACCTTCAACTACGGTTGGACCTACAACAAGCTGGACCGTGGGTATTTCCCTACGGAAGGTACGCGTGTCAACCTGAACGGTAAAGTGACTGTTCCGGGTTCTGATAACGAATACTATAAAGCGACGTTGGATACGGCGACCTATGTGCCGATCGATGACGACCACAAATGGGTGGTTCTGGGACGTACCAAGCTGGGCTATGGTGATGGCATAGGCAGTAAAGAGATGCCGTTCTATGAGAACTTCTACGCGGGTGGTTCCAGCACCGTGCGTGGCTTCCAGTCCAATACTATCGGCCCGAAAGCCGTCTATAAGAACGGGGCTTATTCTGGCGATAGAGACAATAATGACAACTACGAAGAGTGTACGGGCGCTGCGCTGTGTAAATCAGACGATGCAGTCGGCGGTAACGCCATGGCTGTAGCCAGCCTGGAATTCATCACACCTACGCCGTTTATCAGCGATAAATATGCTAACTCGGTGCGTACCTCCTTCTTCTGGGATATGGGTACCGTGTGGGATACGAACTGGCAGAACACTGCCGACACTCGTGCACTTGGCGTGCCAGACTACAGCGATCCGAATAATATCCGTATGTCTGCGGGTATCGCGTTACAATGGATGTCCCCATTGGGGCCGTTGGTTTTCTCCTACGCCCAACCGTTCAAGAAGTACGATGGAGACAAAGCGGAACAGTTCCAGTTTAACATTGGTAAAACCTGGTAATTGTTCTTCGCAAAGGAATGTAGTGGTAGTGTAGCGATGACTTTAGGCGATCTTGCATGGGATCGCCTGGCCACGCAAAGAACTGCACCTTCGGGTGCAAATGGGATGGTAAGGAGTTAATTGTGAAAAAGTGGTTATTAGCTGCAGGTCTCGGTTTAGCGATGGCAACGTCCGCACAGGCTGCTGACAAAATTGCAATCGTCAACATGGGTAGCCTGTTCCAACAGGTTGCACAGAAGACGGGTGTTTCTACTACGCTGGAAAATGAGTTCAAAGGCCGCGCCAGTGAACTGCAGCGTATGGAATCCGACCTGCAATCTAAAATGCAGCGTCTGCAATCAATGAAAGCAGGCAGCGACCGTACCAAGCTGGAAAAAGACGTAATGGCTCAGCGCCAGACTTTCTCTCAGAAAGCGCAGGCTTTCGAGCAGGATCGTCAACGTCGTTCTAACGAAGAACGTGGCAAGCTGGTTAATCGTATCCAGACAGCTGTGAAATCTGTTGCGAGCAGCCAGAGCATCGATCTGGTTGTTGACGCGAACACCGTTGCATACAACAGCAGCGATGTAAAAGACATCACCGCTGACGTACTGAAACAGGTTAAATAAGTAATGCCTTCAATTCGACTGGCTGATTTAGCAGAGCAGTTGGATGCAGAATTACACGGTGATGGCGATATCGCCATCACCGGCGTAGCGTCCATGCAATCTGCGCAAACTGGCAATATCACGTTCATGGTGAATCCAAAGTACCGTGAGCACCTGAGTGCATGCCAGGCTTCTGCCGTTGTGATGACGCAGGACGATCTTCCGTTTGCTAAGAGTGCTGCATTGGTAGTGAAGAATCCCTACCTGACCTATGCACGAATGGCGCAAATTTTAGATACCACGCCTCAGCCTGCGCAAAATATTGCACCCAGTGCAGTGATCGATGCAACGGCGAAGTTGGGTAACAATGTTTCTGTGGGCGCGAATGCGGTCATTGAGTCTGGCGTAGAACTGGGCGATAACGTGATCATCGGCGCGGGTTGCTTCGTTGGAAAAAACACAAAAATCGGCGCAGGTTCACGCTTGTGGGCGAATGTGACGATTTACCACGACATTCAGATCGGTGAAAATTGCCTGATCCAGTCCAGCACTGTTGTCGGATCCGACGGATTTGGTTATGCGAACGATCGCGGTAACTGGGTGAAGATCCCACAACTGGGTCGCGTGATTATTGGCGATCGTGTTGAGATTGGCGCATGTACCACGATTGACCGTGGTGCGCTGGACGATACCGTGATCGGTAATGGTGTTATCATTGATAACCAGTGCCAGATTGCGCATAACGTCGTGATTGGCGACAATACGGCGGTAGCCGGTGGCGTCATTATGGCGGGTAGCCTGAAGATTGGCCGTTACTGCATGATTGGCGGAGCCAGCGTGATTAATGGGCATATGGAAATATGCGACAAAGTCACGGTAACTGGCATGGGTATGGTGATGCGTCCTATCACAGAACCTGGCGTCTACTCCTCAGGCATTCCGCTACAACCCAACAAGGTATGGCGTAAAACAGCTGCACTGGTGATGAACATTGATGATATGAGCAAGCGACTCAAAGCGATTGAGCGCAAGGTTAATCAACAAGACTAATACATCGTTTTACGCATGTCTGACTTTACGGCCTGTCACATTCCTGGGATTGCGGCAGGCCGTGTTATTATTGCCTTTTAGTATATTTAGACAGGAAGAGTATTTTGACTACTAACACTCATACTCTGCATATTGAAGAGATTTTAGAACTTCTGCCGCACCGTTTTCCGTTTTTACTGGTAGACCGCGTGCTGGATTTTGAAGAAGGTCGTTTTCTGCGCGCAGTGAAAAATGTATCCGTTAACGAGCCTTTCTTTCAGGGCCACTTCCCGGGTAAACCGATTTTTCCTGGTGTGTTGATTCTGGAAGCGATGGCGCAGGCCACGGGTATTCTGGCGTTTAAAAGCGTAGGAAAACTGGAGCCAGGCGAACTGTATTATTTCGCAGGTATTGATGAAGCACGCTTTAAGCGTCCTGTCGTGCCAGGCGATCAGATGATCATGGAAGTGACTTTCGAGAAAACGCGCCGCGGCCTGACCCGTTTCAAAGGGGTTGCGCTGGTCGACGGTAAAGTTGTGTGCGAAGCAACGATGATGTGTGCCCGTAGCCGGGAGGCCTGATACGTGATTGATAAATCCGCCTTTATTCACCCAACTGCCATTGTCGAAGACGGCGCCAGCATTGGCGCTAATGCTCACATTGGCCCATTTTGTATTGTTGGACCCCATGTTGAAATTGGTGAGGGTACCGTACTGAAGTCTCACGTTGTCGTGAATGGCCATACAAAAATTGGTCGCGATAACGAGATTTATCAGTTTGCCTCCATTGGTGAAGTGAACCAGGACCTGAAATATGCTGGTGAACCGACCCGTGTGGAAATTGGCGATCGCAACCGCATTCGCGAAAGCGTCACCATTCATCGTGGCACAGTGCAAGGCGGTGGGTTGACGAAGGTGGGCAGCGATAACTTACTGATGATTAACGCACACGTTGCGCATGATTGTACGGTCGGTAACCGCTGCATTCTGGCGAATAACGCGACACTTGCCGGACATGTATCGCTGGATGATTTTGTTATCATCGGCGGCATGACCGCGGTGCATCAGTTCTGCATTATTGGTGCACACGTGATGGTGGGTGGCTGCTCTGGCGTAGCCCAGGACGTCCCGCCGTACGTTATCGCCCAGGGCAACCACGCAACGCCATTTGGCGTTAACATCGAAGGTCTGAAACGCCGTGGATTCACCCGTGAAGCGATTACCGCGATCCGCAACGCCTATAAAGCGCTGTACCGCAGCGGTAAAACGCTTGAGGAAGTGAAACCGGAAATCGCCGAACTGGCGAAGCAGTACCCCGATGTTCAGGCTTTTAGTGACTTCTTTGAACGCTCAACGCGTGGTCTGATTCGTTAATGACTGAGCAGCGTCCTTTAACGATTGCCCTTGTCGCCGGAGAAACCTCCGGCGATATTCTTGGTGCCGGTTTAATTCGTGCTCTCAAGGCTCGTGTTCCCAATGCGCGTTTTGTTGGCGTTGCGGGTCCATTGATGCAGGCGGAAGGCTGTGAAGCCTGGTACGAAATGGAAGAACTGGCAGTAATGGGCATTGTAGAAGTGCTCGGGCGCCTGCGCCGTTTACTGCATATCCGTGCCGATCTCACTCGCCGATTCACCGACCTTAAGCCGGATGTTTTCGTCGGGATTGATGCGCCTGATTTCAACATTACCCTTGAAGGTAATCTGAAATCGCAGGGTATTAAAACCATTCATTATGTCAGCCCCTCTGTATGGGCCTGGCGACAGAAACGCGTTTTCAAAATAGGCAGATCCACCAATATGGTGCTGGCCTTTCTGCCTTTCGAAAAAGCGTTTTATGACAAATTTAACGTCCCGTGTCGCTTTATCGGTCACACCATGGCGGACGCCATGCCGCTGGACCCGGATAAAAACGCGGCGCGTGATGTGTTAGGCATTCCTCATAATGCTCACTGCCTGGCGCTTTTGCCTGGGAGTCGTGGTGCAGAAGTGGAGATGCTCAGCGCCGATTTCCTGAAAACGGCGCAGCTATTACGTCAGCATTATCCGGATCTCGAAGTCGTCGTGCCGTTGGTCAATGCCAAACGGCGCGAGCAATTTGAACGTATCAAGGCTGAGGTTGCCCCGGAACTTTCCGTGCATATGCTCAACGGAATGGGACGTGAAGCAATGGTCGCCAGTGATGCTGCGCTGTTGGCCTCTGGCACGGCTGCACTGGAATGTATGCTGGCGAAATGCCCAATGGTTGTCGGCTATCGTATGAAACCTTTCACTTTCTGGTTGGCAAAACGTCTGGTGAAGACCGATTACGTATCGCTGCCTAACCTGCTGGCGGGAAGAGAACTCGTCAAAGAGCTGTTGCAGGATGAATGTGAACCGCAGGCGCTGGCGCACGCGTTGCTGCCTTTGCTGGCGAACGGTAAAACCAGCCATGCGATGCACGACACGTTCCGCGAATTGCACCAGCAGATCCGTTGCAATGCGGATGAGCAGGCAGCGGATGCAGTTCTGGAGTTAGCACAATGATTGAATTTGTTTATCCACATACGCATTTGGTGGCGGGTGTGGATGAAGTTGGGCGTGGTCCATTGGTTGGCGCGGTAGTGACTGCCGCTGTTATCCTTGACCCGGCACGTCCGATAGTGGGTCTTAACGACTCCAAAAAATTGTCGGAAAAGCGTCGACTGGCGCTTTTTGATGAAATCAAAGATAAAGCGTTAAGCTGGAGCCTGGGTCGTGCGGAACCGCATGAAATCGACGAATTGAACATTCTGCACGCCACGATGCTGGCAATGCAGCGTGCGGTTGCAGGTTTGCATATTGCGCCGGAGTACGTTTTGATCGATGGAAACCGTTGCCCGACATTGCCGGTACCGTCGATGGCGGTGGTAAAAGGTGACAGCCGCGTTGCGGAAATCAGCGCAGCGTCCATCCTGGCGAAAGTGACGCGCGATGCTGAAATGGCCGAGCTGGATAAGGTTTTCCCGCAGTATGGTTTTGCTCAGCACAAAGGTTATCCAACCGCTTTTCATCTGGCTGCGCTCTCTGAGCATGGTGCAATTGAGCACCATCGTCGCAGTTTTGCTCCTGTCAAACGCGCACTGGGACTCACGTCCTGATTCTTGTGTTAAAGGAATCTGAAGATGTCTGAACCTCGTTTCGTCCACCTGCGGGTGCACAGCGACTACTCCATGATCGATGGGCTGGCGAAAACCGGGCCGCTGGTGAAAAAGGCGGCCGCGTTGGGCATGCCTGCGCTGGCGATCACCGATTTTACCAACCTGTGTGGTCTGGTGAAGTTTTACGGAGCGGGTCATGGCGCAGGTATTAAGCCGATTGTTGGCGCAGATTTTCATGTTCGTAGCGAATTGTTGGGCGATGAACTCACGCAACTGACGGTATTGGCTGCCAATAATACGGGCTACCAGAACCTGACATTGTTGATATCAAAAGCCTATCAGCGCGGCTATGGCCCAGAAGGGCCGGTGATCGACAGAGACTGGTTGATAGAGCTAAAAGAAGGGTTAATCTTGCTTTCCGGCGGCCGTATGGGTGACGTCGGACGCAGCCTGTTGCGTGGGAACAGCGCACTGGTCGATGAGTGCGTGGCGTTTTATGAAGAGCATTTCCCTGATTGCTACTTCCTTGAGCTGATCCGTACCGGTCGCCAGGATGAAGAAAATTACCTGCATGCTGCAGTAGCGCTGGCCGAAACACGCGGCCTGCCGGTGGTCGCGACCAACGATGTTCGCTTCCTTGAAACCGGTGACTTTGACGCACACGAAATTCGCGTGGCGATCCACGACGGTTTTACGCTTGATGATCCCAAACGCCCTCGCAACTACTCGCCGCAGCAGTATATGCGCAGCGAAGAGGAGATGTGCGAGCTGTTCTCCGATATCCCGGAAGCGCTGGAAAACACCGTCGAGATTGCCAAACGTTGTAACGTGACGGTGCGCCTGGGCGAATACTTCTTGCCGCAGTTCCCGACAGGCGATATGACCACCGAGGATTTCCTCGTCGCGAAATCGCGTGAGGGCCTGGAAGAACGTCTGGAATTTTTGTTCCCCGATCCTGAAGTCCGTGCGCAGAAGCGCCCGCCTTATGATGAACGTCTGGAAGTTGAACTTAAAGTTATCAACCAGATGGGTTTCCCGGGCTACTTCCTGATCGTAATGGAGTTTATCCAGTGGTCGAAAGATAACGGTGTACCGGTAGGCCCAGGACGTGGTTCTGGTGCGGGCTCGCTGGTGGCTTACGCGTTAAAAATTACCGACCTTGATCCGCTGGAATTTGACCTGCTGTTCGAACGCTTCCTGAACCCGGAACGTGTCTCGATGCCTGATTTCGACGTTGACTTCTGTATGGAGAAACGCGACCAGGTCATTGAACACGTCGCGGAAATGTATGGGCGCGATGCGGTTTCGCAGATTATTACCTTCGGTACCATGGCGGCGAAAGCGGTTATCCGCGACGTGGGTCGAGTACTGGGGCACCCATACGGGTTTGTTGACCGTATCTCGAAACTGGTACCGCCCGATCCGGGTATGACGCTGGCTAAAGCCTTTGAGGCTGAACCTCAACTGCCGGAAATCTATGAGGCAGATGAAGAGGTTAGGGCGCTTATTGATATGGCGCGCAAGCTGGAAGGCGTCACGCGTAACGCGGGTAAACACGCCGGTGGTGTCGTTATCGCCCCGACAAAAATTACTGATTTTGCACCGCTGTACTGTGATGAGCAGGGGCTGCACCCGGTTACCCAGTTTGATAAGAACGACGTGGAATACGCCGGCCTGGTGAAGTTCGACTTCCTCGGCCTGCGCACGCTCACCATCATCAACTGGGCGCTGGAGATGATCAACGCGCGGCGTGAGAAGAACGGCGAACCGCCGCTGGATATCGCCGCTATCCCGCTGGACGACAAGAAAAGTTTTGACATGCTGCAACGCTCGGAGACGACAGCCGTCTTCCAGCTTGAATCCCGCGGTATGAAAGATCTTATCAAGCGACTGCAGCCTGACTGCTTCGAAGATATGATAGCCCTGGTGGCACTGTTCCGCCCCGGTCCGCTACAGTCGGGGATGGTAGATAACTTTATTGACCGTAAGCACGGGCGTGAAGAGATCTCTTACCCGGATGTGCAGTGGCAACATGAATGCCTGAAACCGGTACTGGAGCCAACCTACGGCATTATCCTGTATCAGGAACAGGTCATGCAGATTGCCCAGGAACTGTCTGGGTATACCCTTGGTGGCGCGGACATGCTGCGTCGTGCGATGGGTAAGAAAAAGCCAGAGGAGATGGCCAAACAGCGCGGCACCTTTGAAGAAGGGGCGAAGAAGCGCGGTGTAGACGGCGAGCTGGCGATGAAAATCTTTGACCTGGTGGAGAAATTCGCCGGTTATGGATTTAACAAATCGCACTCCGCTGCCTATGCGTTGGTCTCTTACCAGACGCTGTGGCTGAAAGCGCATTACCCCGCTGAGTTTATGGCGGCGGTGATGACGGCCGATATGGATAACACCGAGAAAGTGGTGGGATTAGTGGATGAATGCTGGCGTATGGGGCTGAAAATCCTGCCGCCAGATATCAACTCCGGGTTGTACCATTTTCACGTTAACGATGATGGCGAGATTGTCTACGGTATCGGCGCGATAAAAGGCGTGGGTGAGGGGCCAATTGAAGCTATCATTGAGGCGCGTAATAAAGGCGGTTACTTCCGCGAGCTGTTTGATCTCTGTGCCCGTACGGATATCAAAAAACTCAATCGCCGGGTGCTGGAAAAGCTGATTATGTCCGGGGCGTTTGACCGCCTGGGGCCGCATCGCGCAGCACTGATGAACTCACTGAACGATGCGCTTAAAGCCGCCGATCAACATGCGAAAGCGGAAGCTATCGGCCAGGCCGATATGTTTGGCGTACTGGCGGAAGAACCGGAACAAATCGAGCAATCCTATGCCAGCTGCCAGCCGTGGCCGGAACAGGTGGTACTGGACGGTGAGCGTGAAACGTTAGGGCTTTACCTTACGGGACACCCTATCAACCAGTATTTAAAAGAAATTGAGCGCTATGTCGGAGGCTACAGGCTGAAAGACATGCATCCGACAGAACGTGGTAAAGTTACCACGGCTGCGGGGCTCGTCATTGCTGCGCGGGTAATGGTCACCAAGCGCGGCAATCGTATCGGCATCTGTACACTGGATGACCGTTCCGGGCGTCTGGAAGTGATGTTATTTACCGATGCCCTGGATAAATACCAGCAATTGCTGGAAAAAGACCGCATACTTATCGTCAGCGGACAGGTCAGCTTTGATGACTTCAGCGGTGGGCTTAAAATGATGGCCCGTGAAGTCATGGATATTGACGAAGCCCGGGAAAAATATGCTCGCGGGCTTGCTATCTCGCTGACGGACAGGCAAATTGATGACCAGCTTTTAAACCGACTCCGTCAGTCTCTGGAACCCCACCGCTCGGGGACAATTCCAGTACATCTCTACTATCAGAGGGCGGATGCACGAGCACGATTGCGTTTTGGCGCAACGTGGCGTGTCTCTCCGAGCGATCGTTTGTTAAACGATCTCCGTGGCCTTATTGGTTCGGAGCAGGTGGAACTGGAGTTTGACTAATACAGGAATACTATGAGTCTGAATTTCCTTGATTTTGAACAGCCGATTGCAGAGCTGGAAGCAAAAATCGATTCTCTGACTGCGGTTAGCCGTCAGGATGAGAAACTGGATATTAACATCGATGAAGAAGTGCATCGTCTGCGTGAAAAGAGCGTAGAACTGACGCGCAAAATCTTCGCCGATCTTGGCGCATGGCAGGTAGCCCAGTTGGCCCGCCATCCACAGCGTCCATACACCCTGGATTATGTCCGCCTGGCGTTTGATGAATTTGATGAGCTGGCGGGCGATCGTGCCTATGCGGATGACAAGGCCATTGTCGGCGGCATCGCGCGTCTGGATGGCCGTCCGGTGATGATCATCGGTCATCAGAAAGGCCGTGAGACCAAAGAGAAAATTCGTCGTAACTTCGGCATGCCAGCGCCGGAAGGCTATCGTAAAGCGTTGCGTCTGATGGAAATGGCTGAGCGTTTCAATATGCCGATCATCACTTTCATCGACACCCCAGGGGCTTACCCGGGTGTGGGCGCGGAAGAACGTGGCCAGTCTGAAGCGATTGCGCGTAATCTGCGTGAGATGTCACGTCTGAGCGTGCCGGTCATCTGCACTGTTATCGGTGAAGGTGGTTCCGGTGGTGCACTGGCAATCGGTGTGGGTGATAAAGTGAATATGCTGCAATACAGCACCTATTCCGTTATCTCCCCGGAAGGTTGTGCTTCTATTCTGTGGAAAAGCGCAGATAAAGCCCCGCTGGCTGCAGAAGCGATGGGGATTATCGCACCGCGTCTGAAAGAGCTGAAACTTATCGACTCTATCATCCCTGAGCCGCTGGGTGGCGCACACCGCAACCCGGAAGTGATGGCGGCATCACTGAAAGCACAGCTGTTGGCCGATCTTGCCGATCTTGACGTGTTAAGCAAAGATGATTTGAAAAACCGTCGTTATCAGCGTCTGATGAGCTACGGCTACGCCTAAACTGCATTTATTCTGAAAAGGGCCACAACGTTGTGGCCCTTTTTTTTACCTGCGGTTTGACCAGGCTATGATTAACTAAGGTTTTTCCAGGAGGAACGCATGAATATCATTGCCATCATGGGACCGCATGGCGTCTTTTACAAAGATGAGCCCATCAAGGAGCTTGAACGTGCGCTACAGCAGCAGGGATTTCAGATAATCTGGCCGCAGAATAGCAACGACCTGCTGAAATTTATTGAGCACAACCCGCGTATCTGTGGCGTCATTTTTGACTGGGATGAATACAGCCTGGATTTGTGTAGCGACATCAACCAGCTTAACGAATACCTCCCACTTTACGCCTTTATTAATACCCATTCGACGATGGATGTCAGCGCACACGATCTGCGCATGGCGCTGTGGTTCTTTGAGTACGCATTGGGTCAGTCTGACGATATTGCCACGCGTATTCGCCAGTACACCAATGAATACCTCGACAACATAACGCCACCTTTTACCAAAGCACTGTTTACCTACGTGAAAGAGGGAAAGTACACTTTTTGTACCCCAGGGCATATGGCGGGAACGGCATACCAGAAAAGCCCGGTCGGTTGCCTGTTCTATGATTTCTTTGGCGGCAATACGCTTAAGGCTGATGTCTCCATTTCGGTGACTGAGCTGGGATCGCTGCTCGACCATACCGGTCCGCACCTCGAAGCGGAGGAGTACATTGCACGCACGTTTGGTGCCGAGCAAAGTTATATGGTCACTAATGGCACTTCGACATCGAATAAAATTGTCGGTATGTATGCCGCCCCTTCGGGAAGTACGTTACTGATTGACCGCAACTGTCATAAGTCTCTGGCGCATTTGCTGATGATGAGCGATGTCGTGCCCGTATGGCTCAAGCCGACGCGTAATGCGCTGGGTATCCTTGGTGGTATACCTAAGAGTGAATTTACCCGGGAGAGTATCGAGCGCAAGGTCGCAGAGACGGTACAGGCGCAATGGCCGGTGCATGCGGTAATTACTAACTCCACTTACGACGGGTTGCTCTACAACACTAACTGGATCAAGCAAACGCTGGATGTGCCTTCTATTCATTTTGATTCGGCCTGGGTGCCGTATACCCATTTTCATCCGATCTATCAGGGGAAAAGTGGTATGAGCGGCGAGCGGGTGCCGGGAAAGGTGATTTTTGAAACCCAGTCCACCCACAAGATGCTGGCGGCGTTGTCACAGGCTTCGCTGATCCATATTAAAGGCGATTATGACGAAGAGACGTTCAACGAAGCCTTTATGATGCACACCTCCACCTCACCGAGTTACCCGATTGTCGCTTCGATCGAGACGGCGGCAGCGATGCTGCGTGGAAACTCAGGTAAGCGATTAATCAATCGCTCCGTTGAGCGGGCATTACACTTTCGTAAAGAAGTACAGCGACTGCGTGAAGAATCTGACGGCTGGTTCTTTGATATCTGGCAACCCGAAAAAGTGGATGAAGCAGAGTGCTGGCCAGTAGCACCAGGTGAAGACTGGCATGGGTTTGTTGATGCTGATGCCGACCATATGTACCTCGACCCGGTGAAAGTGACCATTCTGACGCCAGGGATGGATGAGCAGGGAACTATGAGCGAAGAGGGTATCCCCGCTGCACTGGTGGCGAAATTCCTTGATGAACGCGGTGTCGTCGTGGAGAAAACGGGCCCGTATAATCTGTTGTTCCTGTTCAGTATCGGCATTGATAAAACCCGGGCGATGGGTCTCCTGCGTGGACTAACGGAATTTAAACGTTCGTACGATCTGAATTTACGCGTTAAAAATATGCTGCCGGATCTGTATGCTGAGGATCCCGATTTTTATCGCACTATGCGCATTCAGGATCTGGCACAGGGAATCCATCGATTGATCCGCCAACACGATCTCTCCGGGTTGATGCTGCGGGCATTCGATACGTTGCCGGAAATGAAAATGACGCCTCATCAGGCCTGGCAGCGGCAAATTAAAGGTGACGTCGAGACAGTCACTCTTGATCAACTGGTAGGGCGTGTTTCCGCCAATATGATCTTGCCTTATCCTCCAGGTGTCCCGCTGCTGATGCCCGGAGAAATGATCACAGAAAAAAGCCGGTCAGTACTCGATTTCCTGCTGATGCTGTGCTCGGTGGGGCAGCGCTACCCTGGATTTGAAACTGACATTCATGGGGCTAAGTTGGGTGAGGACGGCGTGTATCGTGTCAGAGTCCTGAAAATGGCATAACGACTTGCCGGAACCCGTTGCGCACGAGTAACGTGCTGAGAGTAAAATTAAAGAGGCGAAGAACATGCTGGGTTTAAAACAGGTTCACCATATTGCCATTATTGCGACGGACTACAGGGCCAGTAAGGCATTTTACTGTGATGTATTAGGCTTCACGTTAATGAGTGAAGCCTACCGGGAAGAACGTGACTCCTGGAAAGGCGATCTGGCGCTGAACGGCCAGTACGTGATTGAGCTTTTTTCTTTTCCTTTCCCACCCTGTCGCCCCAGTAGACCGGAAGCCTGCGGTTTACGTCATCTGGCGTTCAGCGTCGAGGATGTGGAAAAGTCGATTGCTCATCTTGAAGCCCATCATGTGAAATGTGAGCCAGTGCGCATCGATCCCTTTACCGGTAAACGCTTTACGTTTTTTAACGATCCAGACGGATTACCACTTGAACTGTACGAGCTGTAAGGCTTGTCATTGTAGCTTTAGCCCGGTAACGTGCCGGGCAATGCTATTGTAAGCAATCATCATGACGACACTTACGCTGAATACTTCACTTCTGAACACTAACGCGATCCTCGTTGCCTTTAGCGGCGGCCTCGACTCTACCGTGCTGTTGCACCAACTGGTGCTGTGGCGAATTCAGCACCCGGGGGTCTCTCTGCGGGCCATCCACATTCATCACGGATTAAGCCCGCACGCAAACAGTTGGGTACAGCACTGTGAGACGGTATGTGCGCAGTGGCAGGTGCCGCTGGTGGTTGAGCGGGTTCATTTGCAGGATGATGGGTTGGGCATCGAGGCGCAGGCCCGACGAGCGCGTTATCAGGCCTTTGCGCAGACGCTGCTGCCTGGAGAGGTGCTGATGACCGCTCAGCATCTGGACGATCAATGTGAGACATTTTTGTTAGCGCTTAAGCGTGGCAGTGGTCCTGCAGGGCTTTCGGCCATGGGGGAAAGTTCGCCTTTTAGCGGTACCCAACTCATTCGACCGCTGTTGATGCAAACGCGTGATGCGCTTGAACAGTGGGCGCGCAGGCATGAATTACGCTGGATTGTAGATGAAAGTAATCAGGATGACGCCTACGATCGCAACTTCTTACGTCTGCGTATTATCCCGCACCTGCAACAGCGGTGGCCGCATTTTGCGCAAGCTACAGCCCGCAGCGCCGCGCTGTGCGCTGAGCAGGAGAGCTTACTGGATGAACTGCTGGCCTGCGATTTAGCCAACTGCGTTACGGCGCAAGGTACACTCTTGCTCGGGCCATTAATGACGATGAGTACCGTACGGCGTGCTGCGCTGCTTCGTCGCTGGCTGGCAGGATTAAATGCACCGATGCCTTCCCGTGATGCGTTAGAACGTATCTGGCAGGAAGTCGCGTTGGCACGTGAGGACGCATCGCCCTGTTTTCGCCTTGGTGAGTATGACGTCCGCCGTTATCAGTCGCAGCTGTGGTGGGTGAGGTCGGTTGACGGGCAAAGTGAAACCGTTATCCCGTGGCAATCCTGGAAAACGCCGTTGGCGCTACCTGCAGGGTTGGGCGAGATACAGCTTATCGCTACGGGTGAGCTTCGCAGGCCACACGTTGACGAAGCCGTTAGTATTCGCTTTAAAGCGCCTGGGTTATTGCATATTGTCGGGCGCAACGGTGGGCGTAAGCTTAAAAAAATCTGGCAGGAACAGGGTATTCCTCCCTGGCGGCGAGACACCACGCCGTTACTGTTTTACGGTGACACGCTGATTGCGGCAGCAGGGGTTTTCGTGACGCATGAAGGGCTGGCAAAAGGTGAAGAAGGAGTGAGTCTGGTGTGGCGTGCCTGATGGGGCTGCGCTTATCAGGCCTACGTATCGTATGGAAAGTAGGCCTGATAAGGTGCAAGAAAGGTTAAGATTCGCTGACCACCACGGTACCGATTTGCGGGTGGCTGAAGCTGGCAATTTTGTCGAGGCGAAGCTCACGGGTTTCACCCGAGACATCGGCGACCAGATATTCCACATTTTTGCGTGAAACCAGGTCATTTGCTTTCGCCTGTAGAACTTCGCCATCTTTGAGCGCCAACGTCAGTAACAAATGGTGCTGGCAGGCGAGTTCAAGATTGTCGTAATCATCACAGTTGATGGGTTGATACGTTTCATTCATTGACATAATCGCTCACCAGTAAGTTCGCGGCAGCATAGGCTGCCTTTTCCCTGACCGACTCTGAAAGGGCGCTGTCTGCCGCCACTTCATTAAGTACCTTCAATACGCAACCCAGCGCATCCGGGACATACCCTAAGTCTCCGCTGGCGATTTCCGCGTACCGCTTGCGTATTAACTCACAATATTTTTCCACATGCCCTCCTGTCAGCACTCTGACTTAACCGTGGATGCAAGTCTAAGCCTACGAAGATAAACTCTGTTTAGCAAGGTGACTATACCATACTCATTCAAGCAATATCAGCGCCTTGATAGACGGTACCTTCGTTAGCGGTTAGCAGCCTTTTGCCGCCGTTTTCGCTACAATGGACGCCTGATTCAAAAGGAGTTCTCCCATGGCGCTTAAAGCGACAATCTATAAAGCCGTCGTCAATGTAGCGGATCTCGACCGCAACCAGTTTCTTGACGCGACATTGACGCTGGCGCGTCACCCTTCAGAAACCCAGGAACGCATGATGTTGCGTCTGTTGGCATGGATTAAATATGCTGAGGAGCGGCTGCAATTCACGCGGGGTTTAAGCGCTGAAGACGAACCCGAAGCATGGTTGCGCAACGACCACCTGGGCATTGATCTCTGGATTGAACTCGGCTTGCCGGATGAGCGTCGCATTAAGAAGGCGTGTACTCAGTCTGCTGAAGTCGCTTTGTTTGCCTATAACAGCCGCGCAGCGCAAATCTGGTGGCAGCAGAATCAGACCCGATGCGCGCAGTTTGCCAATTTATCCGTGTGGTATCTGGATGATGAACAATTGGCGCAATTGAGCGAGTTCGCAGGGCGCACCATGGCGCTGCAGGCAACCATTCAGGACGGTGCTATCTGGTTGTCCGACTCTCAGAACAATCTGGAAATCCATCTGGCTGCGTGGCAGCAGCGTTGATGGTTATTATCTCCCGAAATGTCTCTATCCCTGATAACGAGCTGGAAATCACCGCTATTCGGGCACAGGGTGCAGGTGGACAGCACGTTAACAAGACCTCAACGGCTATTCATTTGCGCTTTGACATTCGGGCCTCCAGCCTGCCAGAGTATTACAAGGAACGCCTGTTGGCTGCCAGTCATCATCTGATCAGCGGCGAGGGTGTCATTATTATTAAGGCTCAGGAATATCGTAGCCAGGAGTTGAACCGGGAAGCGGCAATATCCCGGCTGGTGGCGGTGATTAAAGAATTAACCGCAGTGCAGAAAAGTAGGCAGGCAACGCGCCCGACACGCGCTTCAAAAGAGCGCAGATTGTCATCGAAGGCGCAAAAGTCCACTGTGAAGGCACTGCGCGGGAAAGTTCGTCGCCCACAGGACTGACGAATGGGAATACAATATTGAGAAGGAATCTGTGGTGAAAACAGCAATACTGTCATTAGCAGCTGTATTTACACTCTTTGCCTTGATCGGCTGTAACAATCGCTCTGAAGTTGATGTTCTGCAACCGACACAAGCGGCAGAATTAAAACCGATGCAGCAAAGCTGGCGTGGCATCTTGCCTTGTGCGGACTGCGAAGGGATTGAAACCTCTTTGTTCCTGGAAAAAGATGGAACATGGGTAATGAACGAACGCTATCAGGGCGTACGTGATGAACCTTCTTCGTTTGCTTCATATGGCTCGTGGGCGCGTACGGCTGACAAGCTGGTGTTGACGGACAGCAAAGGTGAAAAGTCTTACTACCGGGCAAAAGGCGAAGCGCTGGAAATGCTCGATCGTGAAGGCAATCCCATTGAGTCACAGTTCAACTACACCTTGCAGCCGGTTTCTGCCAGTCTGCCTGTGACGCCAATGCCGATGCGGGGAATGTACTTCTACATGGCGGATGCCGCAATCTTTACTGATTGTGCAACGGGTAAAAGAGTCGCCGTTGCCAACAACGCACAGCTGGAGCGTGATTATTTGAGCGCACGCGGTGCTACGGATAAACCGGTTTTGTTGACAGTAGAAGGTCATTTCACCCTGGAGCCAAACCCGGATACCGGGGCGATGGTGAAAACGCTGGCCACCGACAAAAACGCGAAGTTTGTGCCAGGTAAGGATTGCAGCAACTAATAAAAAGGCCTCGCATAGTGCGAGGCCTTTTTATTTGCCGGATGGCGCTTTGCTCATCCAGCCTGCAGTACGTGTTTTGAGTTGGTCCGGTAAGCGAATTGCCACCGGACAATCCTACAAAACGCACATTGTTGGTATCTGATTAGCCCTTAATCGCTTTCACCAGGTAGTCGACGATGTCGCCGGTTTTAATCAGCTGTTTCTCGCCGTTACGACGATATTTGTATTCGATATCATCGTTATCAAGGTTACGGTCGCCGAGCACGATGGTGTGCGGAACACCGATCAGTTCCATATCGGCAAACATCACGCCCGGACGCTCTTTACGATCGTCCATCAGCACTTCGATACCCTGTGCACGCAGTTCTGCGTACAGCTTCTCAGCCAGTTCCTGCACACGGTAGGATTTGTGCATGTTCATTGGCAGAATAGCGACCTGGAACGGTGCGATAGCATCCGGCCATACAATGCCACGATCGTCAAAGTTCTGCTCAATAGCGGCAGCAACAACGCGAGTTACCCCGATACCGTAGCAGCCCATGGTCAGAATCTGATTACGGCCATCTTCACCCTGAACGGCAGCTTTCATTGCTTCAGAATACTTGGTACCCAGTTGGAAGATGTGGCCCACTTCGATACCACGTTTAATCAGCAGTGTACCTTTGCCATCCGGACTTGGGTCGCCTGCGACCACATTACGGATATCTGCCACTTCTGGCGTTGCAACATCACGATCCCAGTTAATACCAAAATAGTGTTTACCATCGATGTTTGCACCGGCAGCGAAATCGCTCATTACCGCAACGGTACGATCGATAACCACCGGGATCGGCATGTTAACCGGACCAAGGGAACCCGGACCTGCTTTCACGACGGCACGGATTTCTTCTTCAGTAGCAAAAGTCAGCGGGCTGGCAACCTGCGGCAGTTTTTCTGCTTTAACTTCGTTCAGTTCGTGATCGCCGCGAACCAGCAGAGCAACCAGCGGGTAGCTGCTGCCTTCAACCGCTTTCACCAGCAGGGTTTTAACGGTTTTTTCAATTGGCAGATTAAACTGCTCAACCAGTTCCGCGATAGTTTTCGCATTCGGTGTATCAACCAGCGTCATTTCCTGAGTGGCGGCTGCGCGGGGTTCTTTCGGCGCAACGGCTTCAGCAAATTCGATGTTGGCAGCAAAATCGGAGCTGTCGGAGAATACCACGTCATCTTCGCCGCTCTGTGCCAGAACCTGGAATTCGTGAGAAGCGCTACCGCCGATAGAGCCGGTATCAGCCTGTACTGCGCGGAAATCCAGGCCCATACGGCTAAAGATTTTGCTGTACGCGGCATACATCGCGTCGTAAGTTTCCTGCAGAGATTCCTGAGAAGTATGGAAAGAGTACGCATCTTTCATCAGGAATTCGCGGGAACGCATCACGCCGAATCGTGGGCGAACTTCGTCACGGAATTTCGTCTGGATCTGATAGAAGTTCAGCGGCAGTTGTTTGTAAGAGCTCAGCTCATTACGGATCAGGTCGGTGATGACTTCTTCATGCGTTGGGCCGAGTACGAATGAACGATCGCCACGGTCTGCGATACGCAGCAGTTCCGGGCCGTACTGTTCCCAACGACCGCTCTCTTCCCACAGTTCAGAAGGCTGAACGACCGGCATCAACACCTCGATCGCACCGGCGTTATTCATTTCTTCACGCACGATGTTTTCGACTTTTTTCAGGACGCGCACGCCGGTCGGCAGCCAGGTGTATAACCCGGAGGCCAGCTTGCGGATCATCCCGGCGCGCAGCATCAGCTGGTGGCTGATGACTTCGGCGTCGGCAGGTGTCTCCTTCAGAGTGGAGAGCAGATATTGGCTAGTACGCATGTTGTTACGGTTCCAGTTGAACGATCGAACAGGCTGGATGCCAGCCTGACACAAAAAAAGTGGTTTAGTTTACCAGCGAGAAAGGGATGTCAAAAGAGAAGGGCACGAAATTAGCGGGGTTCAAGCGCAAAGACTTCAAAACCTTCTTCCGTTACGCGCCAGCGCACGTTGAAATCGTGTAGCCAGACGGCATACGCTTTGCCTGTCTCTTCACCTTTACGATACGCAGGACGTGGGTCCTGTGCCAGTACTTCGCCGATAAATGTTTTCAGCGATGGATAACGTTTTTCCAGCGTCAGAAGCTGTTGTTCAACCTCTGTAGTGAAACTTACCGCCATTTCGGCAACCGGCGCATGCTGCGCGTAGCTGGCTGTGGCGTCAGGCAGTGCTTCTGCAAATGGCAGATAAGGTTTGATGTCGATCACCGGCGTTCCGTCGACCAGGTCCAGACTACCCAGTTTCAGAATGACGCTCTCTTTGTGGCAGACAATTTCTTTTAACTCAACCAGCGACATCCCGACAGGGTTAGGACGAAAGGTTGAACGCGTGGCAAAAACTCCCATTCTGGCGTTACCGCCCAGACGGGGTGGGCGCACGGTTGGACGCCATCCACCTTCCATTGTCTGATGAAAAACAAAAATCACCCACAAATGGCTGAATGCTTCCAGGCCGCGGACAGCATCGGCCTGGTTATAGGGCGCGAGCAAATGCAGTTCGCCATTGGCGCTTTTCACCAGGCCCGGCTGGCGTGGCACCGCGAACTTTTCTTTATAAGGAGAGCGGATAACGCCTATTTGCTCGAACTGAAAATGACTCATTTAGACGAAATGTTCAGGGCAGAACCGATGCAAACTGCCTGACGATAGCAACCCGGCGTCCCGCTGGTGACTTCGCAGCTGTGTAGCAATACCGCATTGGCTTTCATTTTGGATGCGTTTATCTGCATGCGTTTGCGTGCGGTTGGAATACTCGGAGGGGAATCCTGGTTTGATGCCTGGCAGGACTCTCCACTCACTTCGCCAAGATCGCGGAAGGGTTTACCGACCAGATCTTCTGCGTTGGTAATAATTCTGACCGGCGTCGCGCGCGGTGCTTTTGGTTTTTCCGGCTCCGCTTTTGGCGGGGTAGCGGTGCTTTGAACGGGTTCAACAGGGGATCTGCTTAACATAGAACAGCCGCTCAGCATGAGTGCTACTAAACAGATCGGTAAAGCACGCATAATATTTCCTCAATGAATGATCTAAACGTCAGATATTGAATCAGGTGCTTGCATAAATGACAAGACGGGCAAGCGCCCGTCCTGATGATATTACAGATTGTGAAAACAGCCTAAAATTACCAGCCTTTAACAGCACCGCCGTTGAAGACTTTGTTTGCCGCTTCGTAAACTTCGTCTGACTGGTATGCTTCAACGAATTTCTTCACGTTCTCAGCATCTTTATTGTCTTCACGCGTCACGATCAGGTTTACGTATGGGGAATCTTTATCTTCAACAAAGATACCGTCTTTTGCCGGAGTCAGGCCGATCTGGCTGGCATAGGTGGTGTTGATGACTGCCAGTGCGATTTGCGCGTCGTCCAGTGAGCGTGGCAGCTGCGGCGCTTCCAGTTCAACCAGCTTCAGGTTTTTCGGGTTTTCAATCACGTCCAGCGCGGTTGGCAGCAGGCCAACGCCATCTTTCAGTTTAATCAAACCGACTTTCTGCAGCAGCAGCAGGGAACGGCCGAGGTTAGTCGGGTCGTTTGGAATAGCGACCTGAGAGCCATCCTGCAGTTCATCCAGTGATTTGATTTTTTTGGAGTAGCCTGCAATCGGATAAACAAAGGTATTGCCTACGGCAACCAGTTTGTAACCACGATCTTTGATCTGCTGATCCAGGTACGGTTTGTGTTGGAAGGCGTTAGCATCGATATCGCCTTTGCTTAGCGCTTCATTGGGCAGGACATAATCGTTGAACGTTACCAGTTCAACATCCAGACCGTATTTTTCTTTAGCCACTTTCTGTGCGACTTCAGCAACCTGCTGCTCTGCGCCAACGATAACACCCACTTTGATGTGGTTAGGATCTTTTTCATCCTGGCCACAACCCACAAGTGCCAGAGAACCGATCAGGGCTCCAACTGCCGCAAAGGTTTTGAATTTGAACGCCATGCTTATTTCCTTTTCTTAATGAGTTTTTAGTGTTGTGTGTAACGTTATTTGTGCGTGACTGCCCGGACGATGCGATCGCCGGATAACTGAATTAAATAAACCAGAACGACGAGCAATACCAGTACTGTATTCATTACGGTAGCGTTATACCCAATGTAGCCATACTGATAGCCAATCTGGCCAAGGCCACCGGCACCGACGGCACCGCCCATCGCCGAGTAACCAACCAGCGTGATGAGAGTGATGGTGGCCGCATTGACCAGTCCTGGCAGCGCTTCTGGTAGTAATACCTTACGTACAATCTGCAACGGCGTAGCGCCCATCGCACGCGAGGCCTCAATCAGCCCGGTCGGGATTTCCAGCAGGGCGTTTTCCACCATACGAGCAATAAATGGCGCGGCGCCGACGGTTAGCGGGACGATAGCGGCCTGCAGCCCGATAGATGTGCCAACAATCATGCGGGTGAACGGAATCATCCACACCAGCAAAATAATGAACGGGATGGAACGGAAAATGTTAACCAGCGCAGAAAGCGTGCGGTACAACTTCGCGTTCTCAATGATTTGTCCTGGACGCGTCACGTACAGCAGTACGCCCACGGGCAGGCCAATCACAAAGCCAAAAAAACCGGACACAAAGGTCATTGCCAGCGTTTCCCATACGCCGCGAACCAGCAGCCAAATCATCGGCTCAGACATAACCCAGTACCTCTACTTTTACGTGGTGTTCCTGCAACCAGCTAATGGCTGCTTGTGTATCTTCTTGTGTACCGTGCATTTCAGTCAGCATGATGCCGAACTTCACGCCGCCGGCGTAATCCATCTGCGCGCTGATAATGTTGTTATTCACATTAAAGCGGCGGGCCGTTTCCGAGAGTAATGGGGCATCAACAGAGTGACCGGTGAACTCCATGCGCAGCATGGGCACGCTGTCGGCTTGCGGCTCAGCTTTTAAACGTTCCTGATAATCTTCCGGAATATCCAGGTGCAGCGTGGACTGGATAAACTTCTGCGCCAGCGGGGTTTTGGGGTGTGAGAACACCTCACTGACGGTGTCCTGCTCAATCAGTTCACCATTGCTGATGACTGCGACGCAGTCACAGATACGTTTTACAACGTCCATCTCATGAGTAATCAGCAGAATGGTGAGCCCCAGGCGACGGTTAATATCTTTCAGTAATTCGAGAATCGAGCGGGTCGTCGCTGGGTCGAGGGCGCTGGTGGCTTCATCGCAAAGCAACACTTTGGGATTACTTGCCAGAGCACGGGCAATCGCCACACGTTGCTTCTGACCACCGGAAAGGTTCGCCGGGTAGCTGTCGTGCTTGTCACCAAGGCCAACCAAATCCAACAGTTCCGTCACACGACGTTTAATCTCTTCTTTTGGCGTGTTATCCAGCTCCAGCGGCAGCGCAACGTTACCAAATACCGTGCGTGAAGAGAGCAGGTTAAAGTGCTGGAAAATCATGCCAATTTGACGGCGCGCTTTAGTCAGCCCTGACTCTGAAAGCGTCGTCAGCTCCTGACCGCCGACCTGAACGCTACCTTCGGTTGGGCGCTCGAGCAGGTTTACGCAGCGAATGAGTGTGCTTTTACCGGCACCGGAGGCACCAATAACGCCATAAATCTGTCCGGCAGGAACATGCAGGCTGACATTGTTTAGCGCCTGAATGGTGCGAGTCCCCTGCTGGAACACTTTGGTGATATTCGAAAGTTTAATCATTGGTTATTTATTATCGTAATTAAGTTAGCCGTGGCATTTTCGTCTGTCTGGTACGGTCGACGCCGTCAACAAGATGGATGTTAAGGCATCCAGACGTCTAAATCAATCGGGCTTTGCACGATGAGCACTTTCTTGCCCACCGAAACATGCGATACTAGAGCAACATGCCTTATTCAGGAGCTATAAAAGGTGGCAAAGTCTGTACCCGCAATTTTTCTCGACCGTGACGGCACTATTAATGTGGACCACGGTTACGTCCATGAGATCGACGAGTTCGAATTTATCGACGGTGTCATTGATGCTATGCGTGAACTTAAAAAGATGGGTTATGCGCTGATTGTTGTGACGAACCAGTCTGGTATTGCCCGTGGCAAATTTACCGAGGCACAATTCGAAACGTTGACTGAATGGATGGACTGGTCATTGGCCGATCGCGATGTTGATCTGGATGGTATCTATTATTGTCCTCATCATCCGCAGGGCACAGTCGAAGAGTACCGCCAGGTCTGCGACTGCCGTAAACCACATCCAGGCATGTTTATCTCAGCGCGAGACTTTCTGCACATCGATATGGCTGCTTCTTATATGGTGGGCGACAAAATAGAAGATATGCAGGCGGCGACAGCTGCAAATGTAGGAACGAAGGTATTAGTGCGTACAGGCAAGCCAGTCACTCCGGAAGCAGAAAATGCGGCAGATTTAGTGCTAAATAGTCTGGCGGACCTGCCAATGGCGATAAAAAAGCAGCAAAAGTAAGCGTTATGGATAAAAGGTGAGCGGTTGAAACAAAAATGCATTTTTCCGCTTGTCTTCCTGAGTCGACTCCCTATAATGCGCCTCCATCGACACGGCGGATGTGAATCACTTCACACAAACAGCCGGTTCGGTTGAAGAGAAAAATCCTGAAATTCAGGGTTGACTCTGAAAGAGGAAAGCGTAATATACGCCACCTCGCGACAGAGCGCTAAAGCGCGTCGCAACTGCTCTTTAACAATTTATCAGACAATCTGTGTGGGCACTCGAAGATACGGATTCTTAACGTCGCAAGACGAAAAATGAATACCAAGTCTCTGAGTGAACATACGTAATTCATTACGAAGTTTAAT